>CAZANW010000022.1:0-27093 GCA_964486625.1 uncultured Halobacteria archaeon | reverse complement strand
AGGATGGCCTGGAACTTCCGGTCGCGCCCCTGCTTGGCGGAGCCGCCGGCGGAGTCGCCCTCGACGATGTAAATCTCGCACTTGGAGGGGTCGCTCTCCTGGCAGTCGGCCAATTTTCCGGGCAGGCTCCCGTCCCCGAGGGCCCCCTTGCGCCGCACCAGTTCCCGGGCCTTCCGGGCCGCGATGCGGGCCTCCAGCGCCTGGAGGCACTCTTGGAGGATGCGGGACGCGATTTGCGGGTGCTGCTCCATGAACTCCGAGAGGTGGTCCCCGACGACCGACTCGACGATGCCCTTCACCTCGCCGTTGCCCAGTTTGGTCTTGGTCTGGCCCTCGAACTGGGGGTCGGGGTGGCGGACGCTGATGACCGCCGCGAGCCCTTCCCGGACGTCGTCGCCGGTGAGGGTCTCGTCCTTCAGGAGGTTGCTCTTCCGGCCGTAGTCGTTCAGGACGCGGGTGAGGCCGGAGCGGAAGCCCACCAGGTGGGTCCCCCCCTCCACGGTCTGGACGTTGTTCACGTAGGTCAGGACCGACTCGGAGTATTCGCTGTTGTATTGGAGGGCCACGTCCACCTGGACGTCGCCCTTCGCCTTGGAGAAGACGAGGGGCTCGTGGAGGACCTGCCGGTTCCGGTTCAGGAACTTGACGAAGGCCGCCAGCCCCCCGCCCTCCTTGAAGACCGTGCTCTTCGGGCCGTCCCCGCTCTGGTCTGTGAAGGAGAGCTTGAGACCGGGGTTCAGGAAGGCGAGGTCCCGGAGGCGCCCCAGGATGATTTCGGGGTGGAACTGGGTCGTCGTGAAAATCCCGGGGTCGGGGGAGAAGGTCACCGTGGTCCCGGTCCCGTCGGCCTTTCCGATGACTTGGAGCTTGGTGGCGGGCTCGCCCTTCTCGTAGCGCTGGAGGTAGCGCTTGCCGCCCCGGCGAACCTCCACCTCGAGCGAGGAGGAGAGCGCGTTCACCACCGAGACGCCGACGCCGTGGAGCCCCCCGGAGACCTTGTAGGACTTGCGGTCGAACTTGGCGCCGCTGTGGAGAATCGTCATGACCACCTCCACCGCCGGGATGTTGTACTCCTTGTGCTTGTCCACCGGGATGCCGCGCCCGTTGTCGGCCACGGAGACCGCGCCGTCCTTCCGGAGGGTCACGGAAATCTCGGTGCAGTGGCCCGCCAGGGCCTCGTCGATGGAGTTGTCCACCACCTCGTTCACCAGGTGGTGGAGCCCCCGGACCCCGGTGTCGCCGATATACATGGCGGGCCTCCGGCGGACCGCCTCGATTCCCTCCAGGACCACAATCTGCTCGGCGGTGTACTGCTCCGCAACGGCTCTCTGGACCATCGGTTTCGCGGGCTTCGCCATGGGGGCTAAATATTTTGCGCAACGTTTTAAATCTTCACCACAAACGGCCCCCATGTTCCCCAAGGAGGTCCAGGAAACGGTCCGGAAGTGGGCCGCCGACCTGAACGCCGACCCCGACATGGTGGTCACCGAGTATGAGAAGATTCTCCGGAGCCACCACCTGGAGAAGCTGGACGAGCCCACCCGCCACCAAGAGGCGCTGGGCGAGTTGAAGGCGAAACTGATGGACCGGCTCCAGATTCGGAAGTTCCGGAAGGGCAAGCACGAGCCGGTAGAGTAGTTGCCGGTCCCCCCGGAAACCACCTCGCCGCCGGCAATCACTCCTTGAACCCGTATTTCCCGACCAGCGGCACGAAGGCCACGGCGCCCCGGGGCGAGGTGACCACGCCATCCCCCTTGACCACCAGGATGAGTTCTTGGAGGACCCGGCCGACGGGGATTGCCATCCGGCCCCCCGGGGCCAGTTGCTCCAGGAGGGGCGGCGGGACCTCGGGGGCGGAGCAGGTCACCGCGACGCGGTCGTAGGGGGCGTGCTCCGGGAGCCCCAGCGAGCCGTCCCCCGCGACCACGGTCGCGTTGGAGACGCCCGCCGCCCGGAGGTTGGCCCGGGCCCGCTCCGCCAGGGCGGGAAGGATTTCCATGGTGTAGACGGGGCCCGGGTCCACGAGGCGGGCCATCACCGCAGCCTGATATCCCGAGCCACCGCCCACCTCCAGCACCCTCTGGCCCGGGGCCAGTTCGAGGAGGTCGCACAGGATGGCCACCATGTGGGGGGCGCTGATGGTCTGCCCCCCGCCGATGGGGAGGGGCACGTCCCGGTAGGCCTCCCGGAGGGACCCCTCCGGGACGAAGAGGGCCCGGTCCACCCCGGCCATGGCCCGCAGGGTCCTCTCCGAGAACCCCTGGGAGCGCAAGTCGTCGATGAGATCGCGGAGGGTCTTCATCGGGCCTTGCGGCCCTTTCCCTCTTCCGCCCCCGGGGATGGAGGATGTGAAAGCGGCCCGAACAGGACCGCCCCCAGGGCCGCCCCGGCCGCCGCGGCCACCAGGAGGGCGCTCCAGCCCGGGAAAAGCGCGTTGTAGCCTTGCAGGGAGTCCTGCACGAGCGAGGGGAGCCCCGCGAGGGCCGCCCCGAGATAGGCCGCCACCCCGCCCCCGGCGAGGGCGTGGAGGAGGGCGCGCCGCCGAGGCAGAGCCGAGCCCCGGAGCAGGTAGAGGGCCGCGAAGCCGAGCGCGGCGAGGAGCGCGACCGCCTCGGGGGGGAAGGGGAGTCCCCTGCGCAGGAGGCGGACCGAGCCCCATGCGGAGAGGGCGAGCAGGAGCGCCAGGGTGGCGACTTGGAGGACGGCGCGCAACGAAGGCTTCATCCTCCTCCATCGACGGCGCGAGGCGATAGAGTTTATTCCCTGGTTGACTCCTTAGAGGGCGCCGTGGCAAACCTAATCCAGCCCCCTGGAAAGCCCCCGAGCGTGGCGAGCGCGGCGGCGAAGGGCATCGAACTGCCTCGGAAGGTCATCCTCCGCCCCGGGGCACTCGCCGACCTCCCGGGGGTATGCCGCGAGCTGGGGTTGGCGGGCCCCGCCGCGCTCCTCACCGGTCCCCGGACCGCCGGCGCGGCGGGCCGCAAGGTGGCCGAGTTCCTGCGCGACGGGCGCTTCGAGACCGCCCTCTTCGAGGCCCCCCCGGGCAAAGGAGCCGAAGAGGTCCGGGCCGAGGCCTCGAAGGCGGGCTTCCTGGTGGCGGTCGGGGGGGGCCGCGTGATTGACTTGGCCAAGGTCCTCGCCACCCGCCTCGGGGTCCCCTTCCTCAGCGTCCCCACGGCGGCGAGCCACGACGGCGTCGCCTCCAACCGGGCCACGGTGAACCACGGCGGCCGCTCGGTCTCGGTCGAGGCGCGCGCCCCGCTGGCCATCATCGCCGACACGTCGGTGGTCGCCCGCGCGCCGCCGAGCCTGCTCCGGGCGGGGTGCGGCGACATCGTCTCCAACCTCGCGGCGGTCCTCGACTACCGGCTGGCCCACCGGGCTAAGGGGGAGCCCTACAGCGGCTACGCCGCCGCCCTGAGCGAGATGACGGCCCGGATTCTCCTCGACCGGGCGGGAGAAATCAAGCCCGGGGACGAGCGCTCGGCCCACATCGTCATGGAGGCGCTCATCTCCAGCGGGGTCGCCATGGCCATCGCGGGCTCCAGCCGCCCCGCCTCGGGGGCGGAGCACCTCTTCAGCCACGCCCTCGACCGGGTCGCCAAGAAGCCGACGCTCCACGGCCTCCAGACCGGCGCCGGGACCGTTCCGGTCGTCCACCTCCACGGGGGCGACTGGCGGGCGGTCCGGGAGGGGCTCCGCAAATTGGGGGTCCCGACCGATGCGAAGGGACTGGGAGTCACCGACGCCGAGGCCATCGAGGCGCTGGTGATGGCACCGAAGATGAGGCCCAACCGGTGGACGATTCTCGGCGAGGGGCTGACGAAGGAGCAGGCGGCGCAGACGCTGATTGAGACCGAATTCATCGCCGGCTGATGGGTATCGGAGTGGCGGTCCGCATCTACCACAACCCGAAGTGCGCCACGAGCCGGAAGGTCCTGGAGATGGTGCGCGCGAAGGGGGTCGAGCCCGACGTGGTGGACTACCTCAAGGAGCCGCCGCCCGAGGAGGAGTGGCGCGAGGTCATCGGGAAACTCGACGGGCCGCCGGAGTCCATGCTGCGGAAGAGGGAGCCGCTCTACGCCGCTCTGGGGCTCGGGGAAAAACCGCTGTCGGCGGAGCGCGTGGCGAAGTTGCTGACGGCCCACCCGCGGCTGCTGGAGCGTCCGGTCTTGGTGAAAGGCGCGTTGGCCGTGGTGGCGCGGCCGCCGGAGAGGGCGCGGGAACTCCTATAGGAGCGCGACCGTCGCCTTCCCGAGAATCGAGTTCTGGAGCCGGACCAGTTCGAACCCGCCCCCGCCCGCCTCGACCGTCAGGGCGTCCCCGTCCTTGAGCCACCCCCGGAAGAGCGACTCCGCCCACTCGATTTTCGGGGCCCCGGGAGTCGAGACCGCGACATTGGGGTCGAACTGGGTGAACTTTCCCTGGAGGGCCGGCCCGCCGCCTTCCTTCACCAGGGAGAACTCCACGATTTTCTTCTTGTCGGGGGTCTTCTCCTCCTTGGCCACCTTGTAGGCCAGTTTCGTGCCCGCAGGCCACGGGCTCCCGGAGCCCCTCCCCACGGGGGTCCGCGCCACTTGGAGGAGGTCCACCTCCACCACCCGCTGGCCGTTCTCCTGGGACTTCCGGGTGATTTTGCCCGTGGAGGTCACGATGTCCCCGGGGCGGACCATCGCCCGGAACTGCACGTCGATTTTCCTCAGGCGGTCGGGGGCCCCCGCCCAGTCCACCAGCATCTGGGAGACGAAGGCCATCGAGCGGAGACCGTGCTGGATGACCCCCCCCAGCCCCGCCATGACGCCCGCCCGCTCGTCCATGTGAATCGGATTGGTGTCGCCCGACGCGAAGCCGTAGGCCTTGATCTCCTCCCGGGTGAGGGGGCCCTTTTTCAACGGGGTGACCGAATCGCCTTCCTTGACCTTGTCCCAGGAAGGCGCCATCAGTATCCTCCGGGCCGGACCCCGAGGGTCATGACCGCCCGGATGACCTCCTTGCCCTCCTGGTTCTTGGCCACCGTCTCCAGCGCCACCCAGAGCATGTTGCTCCTCTCCTCGACCGACTTGATTTTGCCCCCGGTGGTCAGGGTGTCCCCGGCCTTCACCGGGGCGAGGTATTCGTAGGTCTCGCCGGTGTGGAGGACCATCATCGGGTTCTTGATGAGCCCTTTCATGGCGCTGATGCCGCCCCCGAGGGACTTGATGAAGATGTTGTTCGCGAAGGAGGGGAGGGCGACCGAGCCGTTGAGATACTCGGGCCGGACATCCCCCACAGACTCGGCGAACTTCTTGATGGCGTCGGCGGTGAGGGTGAGGGGCTTCCCGGGGGGCATCTCCCGGCCGATGAATGGGTCCCAGCGCGGGTCGGCCATCTCCGGCCGGTGGGAGGGCGCGTTTTAAACCTGTCGGCCCAGCCCGCGCCCGGTGCTCGCGCATCGCGGGGGGCGAAAGTTTTCTATCTTTGTTTCTTTTGGGGTGTCCAGAGACCTTTTCTTTTGGCGTGCGCCCATAGGGCGCGACGCCTAAAGAAAATGGATTTGGGCGCCAATGGTCTAGCGGTTATGACTTGGGCTTGCCAAGCCCAAAACTCGGGTTCGACTCCCGATTGGCGCAACTGCCGCCGGGAGGGGGCTCTGCCCCCTCCCCCCGCCCTTTTCCCGTTACAGGGCGGGCGGCGAGAACGCCCCGGGCTTCAGCCCGGCGGATGAATCGCCGCTGGCAACCTGGCAAAAGGATGAGAAAACGGCGGCGTTTCTTTCGTGCCCACCCTCCCGCCTCCGCCCCCTCCGAACGACGGCGTTCTCCCACCCCGCTCCTCGTGGAACGCCCGCCCCTTCAGGGGCGGGTAGTTTACGACTTGGGCCGCCGCTTCGTCCCCTTCGCCGTGTCCTCGACCTTGAACCCGAGTTTCTCCATCTCCCTCCGGACCTCGTCCGAGAGGTCATAGAGCCCCTTCGCGCGCAGTTTCTCCCGGACGCGGGTCAGGAGGTCCAGCAGAGGCTCGGGAGCGCCCGCGGCCGCAGAGGGTGCGGCCCCGAACTCCACCCCGAACACCTCCAGAGCGCCGGCGAAAGCCCTCCGCGCCCCCTCCAGAGCCGACGAGCCCGCCGACTCCAGCAGCGGGTTGGCGGCCCGGACGAAGTTGTGGAGGGCGGCGAGGGCCTCGGGGGTGTTCAGGTCGTCGTCCATGGTGGCGGCGAACTTCGACTCGAATGCGGTCGTGGCGGCCTTGAGTTTCGCGTCGGAGGGGCCTTCCCGGGGCGCCTTTTTCAAGGCGTCGGCGACGGCCCAGTGGAACTGCTCCAGCCTCTCCCGCGCCTTGTGGGCCTCGGCGATGCGCCCCTCGTCGAAGTCGAGCGGGCTCCGGTAGTGGGCGGTGGCGAAGAAGAGCCGCAGGGTCGGGGCCCCGAACTTCCCGAGCAGCTGGCGCAGGGAGACGAAGTTTCCGAGGGACTTCGACATCTTCTGGCCCTGGATGGTGATGAGGCCCGAATGGAGCCAGTATTTGCAGTAGGGCGCCTTCCCCGAGAGCGCCTCGGCGATGGCAATCTCGGCGTCGTGGTGCGGGAACACGAGGTCCCGGCCCCCTCCGTGGATGTCATACTGCTCCCCGAAATGGTGCATCGCGATGGCGGTGTCCTCGATGTGCCACCCGGGGCGGCCGCGGCCCCACGGGCTCGGCCACCAGGGCTCGCCGGGCTTCGCGGCCTTCCAGAGGGCGAAGTCCTCGGGGGCCCGCTTCTTCTCCCCCGGCTCGACCCGGGCGCCCGCCACTAGGTCGGCGGGGACGTTCCGCGACAGCTTCCCGAACCCGGGGAACGCCGCGATGGAGAAGTAGACGTCGCCCCCCGCCTCGTAGGCCGCTCCCCTGGCGACGAGGCCCTGAATCTGCCCGATGAGTTCCGCCACGTAGGCGGTGCACTTGCAGTAGAGGTTCACCGTCTCGACGTTCAACTCCGCCATCAGGTCGAGGAAGTCCTTGGTGAAGGTCTCGGCGATGGTCTCCGGAGGCACCCCGGCTCCCCTCGACCGGTTGATGATTTTGTCGTCGATGTCGGTGATGTTGACGATGAAGAAGAGCGAGTAGGTCTTCCGGAGCCAGCGGGCGAGGGTGTCGAAGGCGGCGTAGGTCCGGGCGTGGCCCACATGGGGCACGTCGTAAACGGTGGGCCCGCAGACGAACATCGACACCCGCTTGCCGCGGATGGGAGAGAAGGGCTCTTTCTTCCCGGTGAGGGTGTTGTAGAGTTGGAGCCGGCGCTCGGAGTCGGGGGCCATGCTATCCGCCCCCCGCCAGGGGCCCGCCCTCCACCAGTTTCCCGTGGAGGATGCGCTCCACCAGTTCCCGGTATCGCTCCTTCCCGTCCCCGAATAAGAGGGCGCCCTTGCCGCCGTGCTTTCGCTGGTGGCGGTCGGCCGCCTCGCCCACCGCCCACGACGAGGGGCCCGCGTCGAATCCCGCCCGCAGCAGGCGGCCCGCCCCCGCGGCGACCTCGGCGTTCGAGACCTCCACCCACTCGTCCACCACGTCCTCGTGGCGGCGGACGAGGGCGGGGACCATCGAGGCCTTCAGGTTCCTCAGCCCCTGGGCGAAGTGGTCGCGGTCCTTGGGGGTCACGGCGATGATTCTGAGGTCCGGGTATTTCTGCTTGAGGTAGGCCCCCCACCCCAGGGAGCCCCCGGTCCCGACGCCGATGACCGCGAAGTCGGGCTTCGCCGGCAGTTGTTTTTCGATCTCGGGCCCGGTGGTCTCGAAGTGGGCCGCGAAGTTGTCCTCGGAGGCGTACTGGTTGGGCCAGAAGTAGTGGCCCCGCTCCCCCTCCACGAGGCGCTCCACGATGCCGATGGCCTGGTCGGTCTTGGTCGCCTCGACGAAATCGGGATTGGACTGGAACTCCTCTGACTTGTCGCGCTCCACCCGCACCAGTTCGCCGGTCTTCGTGTCCACGAAAATCGTGGGGCACTCCTCCTCCGACTCAATCACGTCGGCGGCGACCTTGCGGAGCGCCTCCTTGGTCCCGGGGGAGGTGTGCTTCCAGATGACCGCCTCGAACCGGTAGCCGAGCCTCTGGCTGAGGAGCCCCCGGGCGAGCGCCATCTGGCCCGCCGACGCCTCGACGTCCGTCTGCCGGGAGGGGTCGAACTCGCCCCGGAGGAGCGCGCGGCAGACCATGAAGACCGCGGGGCGCCACTTCAGGGAACCGGCGGGGTTGCGGAACTCCTCCTTTGCGAAAAGGTGGTCGTTGAAAGGCTTCAGGTTAACGAGCGGCGTGCGGCCCACCGAATCGAGCAGTTCGCGGGCCATCACAGCAAAGACGACCACCGTCCATCGGCGCCGTTGCCCGGCGGACTCTAATAAAGTTTTCGCACTCTGCAACTACTCCTCCGACCTGGAGGGGTGCGATGTGCCGTGGTTCCGGGGGCAGTGGGGGCCCACGGCCATCTACGCGACGCGGCTCACCTTCGAATGAACTCCAAAGCACGAAATCCTAAATCTTAAACAAATTCAAAATCTAAAACTACCGTTTTGAATTTTGGATTTGTTTCGGATTTAGGATTTTGGATTTGGGATTTCTTTTCTCTTCCATCCCCTCGGGTAGGTCCCCGGCTCCATGACCACCTTCCACGGCTTCACCGCGACCCCCGAACCCATGTCCCCCATCCGCTCCGAATCCACCGCCGCCTCGCCGACGCAGACCAGTTCCCCTTTCGGGGTCAGAACCGCGACTCGGGAGCCGGGTTTCAGACCGGGGGGCGGGCCCTCCGCGAGGCCCGGGGCCATCAGGGGCGCCCCGTGGCAGAGCGCCTCCACCGCGCTCTCCTTGGCGACGACCTTCGGCAAGAAGCCGAGCGCCTCCTCCGGGGAGATGAGCATGGAGCGCAGCGGCTCCGGGTCCCCCGCCCGGTTCGCCTCGGCGGCGTCCTTGAGCCGGTGGAGGGTGACGGCCCGCGCCTCGGACCAGGGGCCCACCCGGGTCCGCCGCAACTGAACCATGTGGGCGCCGGTCCCGAGGGCGAGGCCGAGGTCGTGGACCAGTTTGCGGATGTAGGTCCCCGCCTCGCACCGGACGCGGAAGAGGGCGAGGGGACCGTCGGCCTCCAGGAGTTGGAGTTCGTGGATGGTCCGGACCCGGATGCGCTTCTCGACCGCCGAGCGCAGCGGGGGGCGCTGGTAGAGGGGCCCGGTGAACTCCCGGAACGCCGCGTCGAGTCCGCGCCTCTCCACCGCCCGGTGGAGCCGGAGGAGCCCCACATACTCCTTCTCCAGCTCCCCGGTGGCCGCGGCGAGCCCCACCCCGCGGTCGAGCCAGAGCGGGAGGACGCCGGTGACCCTCGGGTCGAGGGTCCCGACGTGGCCCGCCTTCGGCACCCCGAGAATCTCCCGGGCCCAGAGGGCCACCTCGTGGCTCGTCGGCCCCGGGGGCTTGTCGAGAATCAGGAGTCCCCGCCGCAGAAGGGAATTCATCGCTTCGACGCCGCGATGGCCGCCCGGACGATTCGCGCGATGGCCGGGGGGCTCCAGCGGGAGGAGTCGATGACCAAGTGGTAGGGAGAGAGGTCGCCGATGTCGATGGAGTACCACCGCTTGTATCGCCGCGCCTCGCAAAGCCCCCGCTCCCGCACCTGCCGCCGCGCCGTGGCCGTTGAGACGGACTCCCGGCGGGCCACCCGCGCCGCCCGGACCTCCAGGGGGGCGGTGAGCCACACCTTCAACTCCGCCTTCGGGAGGAAGTGGGCCGCCAGCCGCCCCTCGACAATCGCGTTCCTGTGGCGCGCCGCCTCGGCCGCCTGCCGCCGGTCCACCGCCCGGTCGAGGCGCGGGTCGCGCTCGGCCCGCCTCCCGAACTCCGGGAGCGACAGGCAGCGCGCCTCCGCCTCCCGGCGGAACATCTCCCCCGCCGAGATGAGGGGCCAGCCGGTCGCCTGCGAGAGGAGGTCGGCCACGGTGGTCTTGCCCGCCCCCGGGGGGCCGCCGAGGGTGACGTTCATGCGACGGCTCCGCCGGCCGCCTCCGTGGCCTCCCTCTCCTTCCGCCGCATCCGGTCCTCCAGCGCCTTCTGGACGAGGTGGCCCGTCGGCAGCGAGACCAGCATGTACCAGGCGATCCACCACGGCGCGAGGCGGAGCGCGAGGTCGGTGGGGTGGCGGTTCCCCGAGTCGCCGGGGCCGAGCGGGGGGACCCGGAAGAGGCCCCCGGTCCCCGCCTCGATGCATCTCTCGATGTGGTCGCGGAGCGGCCCCATGGAGGTCCGGTAGGGGCACCGGGCGGCGACGAACTGGAGGGCGGGCGCGTGGAGGGGGGTGAGGTTCCCGCAGGCGGAGAGGTTGGAAGCGCCGTTCGGGTCCCGGACGGAGAGGTCGAGGGTTCCGTTGGGGAATTTCGAGATGCCCACCGTGGCGTTGGGGCAGCCGTCCGCCCAGGCCACCACCGCGTTGACCGAGGCGACGGGGGGCGGGACCGCGGTGTAAATCCACATGAAGAAGGGCAGCGAGACGAACACCAGCAGGAGGGTGGGCTTCATCATCTCCGACTGCATGGCCATGGATTCCTGGGTCATGGCCATCTGCTCCTCCCGGGCTTTCTGCATGAGGTGCTTGTTCTGGCTCTTCATCGCCTCCCGCAACTGCTTCCCGACGCGCTGCTGCTTCTCTTGGAAGGCGCGCATCTTCTTCCAGTCGGTGAACCGGAACCGGAGAAGGGTCGAGATGACCGCGGAGACGGCGCCCAAGAGGGCGATGGTCCCCTGGAAGGAGCGCGCGGCCAGGGGGTCGAGGAGCGGCCGGAGGGGGGCGGCGATGATGGGGGCGAAGGGGAAGAGCAGAATCCAGAGGAAGATGGGGGCGAACATGAGGAGCATGGGCTTCATGCTCGGGGGCGGCGGCCTCTTGCCGGCGGCGCTTTTTCCGGGCCCGGTCTCGGGGGGCATCGCAAGGGGAGGCCGCTACTCTTAATATCACTTCCCAAGCCTCTTCCATGGGTCGCAAGGTCCGCTACCTCCGGGTCTCCTGGGACGAGGTGGCCGCCCTCGGCCGGAGGGTGGCCCGCGCGGTGGTGGGCGACGGGTGGCGCCCCGAGGCCATCGTCGCCATCTCCCGGGGCGGCCTCTTCCACGGCCGGGTCCTCAGCGACCTCCTCGGCGTCCCGGCGCTCTACGCGGTGAAGGTGGAGCACTGGGGGGTCACCGCCACAATCACCGGCGAGGCGCGCATCACGGCGCCCCTCTCGGGCCCGGTGGGGGGGATGCGGGTCCTCGCGGTGGACGACATCGCCGACACCGGGGACAGCCTCGCCCTGGTCCGAAGCCACCTGGAGGAGAAGAGGGCCGCCGAGGTCCGCCTGGGGGCGCTCCACCACCTGCCCGCCTCGAAGGTCAAGCCCGACTACTGCGGAAAGACCCTCCCGTCGTGGGTCTGGGTGGTCTACCCCTGGAACTTCACCGAGGACCTGGGGAACGTGGCCCGGAAACTGCTGGCCGAGGAACCCGCCGGGACCGCGGAACTGCGGAGCCGCCTGAAGGCCCAGGGGTTCGCCACGGAGGCCCGGGAGTTTGCGGAGGCCCTCGCGCTCCTCGAGTGGCAGGGCAAATTGATGCGGGAGGGGGGGCGGTGGAGGGCGGGGCCGTGAAACCCGAGCCCGCCGTCGGCGTCATCGGGGGCTCCGGCCTCTACGAGGCGGGGTTCCTGGCGAAGGCGAAAGCCCGCAAGGTGACGACGCCCTTCGGGGCCCCCTCCGACGCCGTCATGGAGGGCCGCCTCGGAGGCAAGCGGGTCCTCTTCCTCTCCCGCCACGGCCGGGGCCACCGCTGGCCCCCCCACCGGCTCCCGGCCCGCGCCAACGTCTGGGCCCTGAAGAAACTGGGGGCGACGGCCCTCCTCTCGGTCTCGGCCGTCGGCTCCTTGAAGGAGGAGATTGCGCCTCTCGACGCGGTGGTGCCGGACCAGTTGCTCGACCGGACCCGGTCGCGCCCATCGACCTTCTTCGACGACCTCACGGTCCACGTCTCCTTCGCCGAGCCCTTCTGCCCCGTCCTCCGGGGGCTCCTCGCGGAAGGGGTCCAGGAAGCGGGGGGCAAGGTCCACCCGAAGGGGACCTACGTCTGCATGGAGGGGCCCCAGTTCTCCACCCGGGCCGAGAGCGCCGAGAACCGGCGGGCGGGCTTCGACGTGGTGGGGATGACCGCCCTCCCCGAGGCGCGGCTCGCCCGGGAGGCCCAGGTGTGCTACGGGACCCTCGCCTTCGCCACCGACTACGACGTCTGGAAGGAGGCCGAGGAGGTGGATGTGGCCCAAATTCTCGCCAACCTCCGCAAGAACGCAGCCCTGGCCCAGGAGACCCTCCGGCGGGTCGTCCCGCGCATCTCCGAGGAACGGGAGTGCCGCTGCCGGAAGGCCCTCGACGGGGCCGTCGTCACCGACCTGAAGCGGCTCCCCGCACAGGCGCGGGCCAAGGTGCGCCTGCTGCTCGGGCCATGACCCAGATTCCGGACGATTTCGACCCGCGGCGCCACGACCTGGTGGCCGACGGGGGGGACTTCCTCCTGACCATCGGGAGCGGAAAACTGGTCCTCTGGCTCGGTCGGAAGGTCCCCGAGGCCACCCTCCAGGCCCTGCTCCGGGCCGTGGCCGAGGCGGACCCGCGGGCCTCCCCCCGGGAGCCCCTCCTGCTGGAGGGCGGACAGGGCGGGGTCTCCCGCTACGAGGGGCACGGGCTGCGGCTCCTCGGCTACGCCCTGCCCGGGGAAAGGGCCCTCCTCGGGGTCCCCTTCGCGGAGCCCGGAGCGGTCGAGTTCTACGCCCGCCACCTCGCCGCCCGGAGGGAGCGGGAGGACGTGGAGGAGACCCTCCTCTGGAGGGGGGGCCCGGTCCGGCGGCGGAGGCTCGTCGAGGCCCTCCGGCCCCTGGGCGTCGAGTTCTCCATCCGGCCCCGCCCCGAGTAAGTGGCCACCCACCCCCTCCTCTACCTCTCCGCGTTCTTCTTCGGCTCCCTCCTCGTCCCCCAGAAACTCACCCGCAACCTCCCCGGCGCGGCCTTCAACCTCTCCATGGCGGCGGGCATCGGGCTCTCGGCCGGGGCCGCGGTCTTGGCCGCCGGGCGGCCCATCTCCGCTTCAGCGGTCCCCGCGGGCCTCCTCTCGGGCCTCCTCTGGGTGGGCGGCAACCTCCTCCTGGTGGAGTCGGCCATCCGCATCGGCATGGCCCGCGCCTTCCTCCTCTTCAGCCTCACCTCCATCAACCAGTTCGCCGCGGGCGTCCTCCTGCTGGGCGAGGGGAGCGTGACCCCCGCGCGGGTCGCCGGGGTTCTCGCGGTGGTGGCGGGGTCGGCCTTCGCGGTCCCCCCCGGGGAGGCGCCCCGCTCCCGGAGCGGGACGCTGATGGCGCTCGGTTCCACGCTCTTCTTCGGCCTCTTCTACGTGCCCCTGGCGTTGGCGCTGCCGGAGACGGGGGTCGCGGGAGGGGTCCTCCTCCTCGGCGCGGGGGCCCTCGCGCCTCCGGCCCTCCTCCTGGCGATGCGCGGCGGTTTTGGCCCGTGGGCCCGCGCGGGGGCCCGCAACCACCTGCTGGGGCTCTCCAGCGGCCTCCTCTTCTCTCTCGGCCAGTTGCTGGCGGTGAGCGCCATCGGAATCGTGGGGCTCTCCATCGGTGCCCCCATCGTGAACGGCGGGCTCGTCCTCGTTTCGACCCTCTGGGGAGTGGCCGCCTTCCGGGAGGCCCCCCGCGCGGCCCTCCCGAGGGTGGCCGCCGCCTGCGGGCTGGTGGTGGCGGGCATCGTCCTCATCGCCTGACGCGCCGCCTTGCGAATCAGGCCGCCCCGGCCATCTTCCCCAGGGTGTCGGGCGGCGCGCGCGGGGCCCCTTTCAGCCCGAGGTTGTGCTCCACGTGCGCCTCCTGCCCCATCCCCACCAGCGCCGCCGCGACCCCGGGGGCGGAGCGGACGAACTGGAGGGCGCGCTGGGCGTCGGAGCCGAGGCCGGGAAGGAAGGCGGCGAGTTCGGCGGGAAGCCCGCCGGCGAGTTTCCCCTGGAGAATCGAGGCGGAGCAGAAGACCGCGACTCCGAGCCTCCGGGCGGCTTCGAGCAGCGGCATCCGCTCCCCGTCCACCTCCTGGGTCGGGGCGTGAGCGGCCTCGGGCATCGCGAGGTTGAACGGCAACTGGACGGCGCGGAAGCGGTGGCCGGCTCCGCCGGCCCTCTTCGCCAGGCCGACCAGTTCCTCCAGGGAGAGGTGGCCCGGCTCCTCCGGCGGGACGCGGAACCCGTTCCATGTGGCGGCGCCATAGACCCCGATTTTGCCCTCGGAGGCGAGTGGCTCCAGGAGCCGGAAGGCCGCCTCCGCCCGCCGCAGGAACTCCTTCCGCTCCACCTCATCGAGTTGCTGCTCGGGATTGTGGAGGTAGTAGAGGTCGACGGTCTCCAGGCGCAGGTTCCGGAGGCTGGTCTCCACCTGGTTGCGGAGGTAGGCGGGAGCGAGGCAGTGGACGCCGCCCACGACCTCGTCCTCCCTGGCCAACCCGGGCTTGAGGACCGTGCGGCGCAGGTGCTCCCAGTGGTCCCGGGGCGGGGCGGAGTCGTAGGGGACGTAGCCCCCCTTGGTCGAGACGAAGACCTCGTCGCGCTTCACCTCCTTGGCGTGGAGCAACTCCTCCAGGGCGTCCCCGATGTTCCTCTCGGAGCGCATGCAGCGGTAGTTGATGGATGTGTCGAGGAGGTTGACTCCCCCGCGCAGGGCCGCCGTGATGGCCTTTCGGTAGGAACCGTCGGCGGCGTCGGAGTGGGGGCCGAGGTAGGTGCCGAGGCCGATGGAGGAGAGGCGGAGGCCGAGCGCCTCCGAGAAAAAATCGGGCGCCGCCTTCTGCCGCTCCGCGAACCGCCTCGTTCCCTCGGGGGTGGCGCGCCCCTTGTGGATGTGGAACTCCGCCACGGTCAGAACCACAACCTCAAATAGAGGTCGAACGCCCCAAACGCCGCCGGCAGCACCAGCGTCAGCAGGAGGAGGGTCCACCCCACCCTCCGGGCGGTCGGCTCCGTGGCGACTGACGCGACCTTCTCGCCAATCATCGCCCCTCCCACCCCGGCGAACGGGGCGAGGAGCGTCCCGAGCGGGTGGAAGCCGAACCGCAACCCGTGGAGAGTCGCCATGGCGAGGGCCGCCGCCGCGGGGCCGGGGCGGTCCGAGAGGAGTTTCAGGGGCCCAGGGAGCGCGGTTTTCAGCGGCTTCGGCAGCAGGTCCTGGGGCAGCGCGAGCGTCAGGATGCCGACCAGCCCCCCGAGGGCCGCCTGCCCGACGAACCGCGGGCTCGTCACCGGACTGCTTGGGTCCACGAGGCCGGGCTGGGACTTCAGGAGGTAGAAGAAGCCGCCGAACGCCCCGACGAGAATCGCGAGGTTGGCGAGGGCGGCGCGGGTCGCGATGAGCCGCTTCCCGGGCGCCAGGGCGCGCGCCATTGCGAGGGGGCCGACGAGCGCGAGCGGGACGAGGAGGGGGACGAGCAGGGGGTTCCCTTGGTGGACTCCCCAGTCGAGGAATGCCCGGTCAATCTTGAGGGTCTGGGCGTTGAGGCGGTAGAAGTCGGCGTTCGCCAGTTGCCGCTGCAGGTCCTCGGCCGGGGAAATCAAGGGCGTGATGGGGAATGCGAAGATGATGAGGAGCCCGGCGCCGAACATCACCACGGGCCACGCCGGGCGCTCCCTCTCCCCGAGCGATGCGCGGAGGGCCTGGGCGCCGCTCATGAGCCCGAGGGCCATCAGGACGCCCCCGAGGACCACCAGCATGTGGGGATAGGACCACGCCGTCTCGTTCGCCCCGAGGTTCGCGTGCCACGCCGAGTCGAGGAGCCCGGCGAGGACCGCCTGGAAGGAGCCGAAGCCCACCCAGAAGAGGGAGGCGGGGACCGGGAAGTTGAGGAAGGGGACCCGGATGCCGGGGCCGAAGACCTCCCGGCTCCGGAACCAGGGGTGGAACACCGCGTAGAGCAGCAGCGTCCCGCCCACCCCGAAGCCGGAGTAAATCATCAGGTGGGGGGGCGACCAGAAGGTCTCGAAGGGGTTGACCGTGTGCCACACCCCGTCGAAGAGCAGCCCGAGGAGGGCCGCCAGCATCGAAAGCCCGAGGGCCCAGAAGAAGAGCAGCAGGCGCCGGTCGGGGGCGGCCGTCCGGAGGAAGGGGAACCCGGCCCGCGCCTCGCCCATCTCCATCCCCCCTCCCCCTCGGAGGGCCTCTTCATAAGATTTCCCGGCGCCCGTCAAAGGGCGGAAGGCTGAATAGTCCCCTTCCCGAGGGGTGGGCCATGGAGGGAGAACGGGGCCCCAGCCCCCGGATTTCAGTGGTCATTCCGAGTTACAACGAGGAGGCGGTCATCGGCCCCTGCGTCACCTCGGTGGCCGACCAGACCCTGGAGCGGTCCGGCTACGAAATCATCTTGGTGGACGGCCGGAGCAAGGACCGCACCGTCGAGATTGCGCGCCCTCACGTGGACCGGGTCCTCCTCGACGAGGGGAAGGGCTACACCCGGGCCAAGAACCAGGGGGCCCGCGAGGCGCGGGCGCCCGTCGTCGCCTTCACCGACGCCGACACGGTGGTCCCGCGCCGGTGGCTCGAGACCCTTCTCCGGCACTTCGGGGACCCGCGGGTGGTGGCGGTCGGGGGACCCACCTACACCTTGGAGCGCGAGCCCCTCCGCTACGCGGCGTGGTTCAACGCGCTCAGCACCTTCAACAATGCCCTCGGGCTCGTCGGCCTCACCCACCTCCCGAGCCCCAACTGCGCCTACCGCAAGGAACCGCTGCTGCGGGCCGGGGGGTTCCCCGACTTCCTGCTCACCGACGACTTCGCCCTGAGCCGCGCCATCCGCCGGTTCGGGAGGGTCCGCTACGACCGCGCCCTCCCGACCTACACCAGCCTCCGCCGCCTCCGGGCCACGGGCATCCGGTGGACCTACGGCAAGTGGGTCCTCGGAGCGCTCGGGGTGCTGGTCCGCGGGAGGCCCTTCACGCAGACGTACGTGCGGCTGACGGGGGACCCGACGTGAAGTGGAAGAGGTGGCTGCTCCTGGCGCTGGGGCTGAGCGTCGCCGCCCTGGTGGCGGTGCTCCTCTGGACCGTCGAGCCCTCCACGTGGGGGGCCCTCGCCTCCCTCCACCCCGCGTGGCTCGCCGCGGCGGTCGGGGTCCACGGCCTCTCCTGGCTCTTCTGGGGGCTCCGCATCCACCTCCTCGCCCGGGGCCTCGGGGCGCGCGTTCCCCCGGGCCGGGCCACCCAGGTGGTGGTCGCGAGCCTCTTCCCGGCCGCCATCACCCCGGCCCACTTCGGCGGGGAGCTGATGCGCATCTACCTCCTGAAGCGCGAGGGGCTGAGCTACGGCGACGCCACCGCCCTCACCATGGGGGAGCGGGTCCTCGACTCCCTGCTCCTCTTCGCCGCCTTCCCGCTCGGGGTCCTCGCGTTCGCCCCCGTCCTGGCCTCCGGGGGGTGGGCCCAGTCCTTCCTCTGGGTCACGATGGGGTTCTTCGCCGCCCTCCTCGCCCTCCTCGCCCTGCTCCTCTGGAGGCTGGAACTGGCGATGAAACTCTTGGAGAAACTCCTCCGGAGGCCCCACCTGAAGGAGCGCATCCGGGAGGAGGTCCTCCGGTTCCGGTCTTCGCTCGTCACGCTCATCCTGCGGCGGCGGGGGCTCGCCCTCGCGGGCTTCGGCTGCACCGTGGGGTTCTGGCTCAGCGAGTTCGCGGTCCCCTCCTTCATCCTCCTCGCCCTCGGGCTCGACCCGGCGTGGCGCCTCTCGATGGCGGCCCAGTCCATCCTGATTCTCTTCGTCCTGGTGCCGCTGACGCCCGGCGGCTCGGGGGTCATGGAGGCGACCGCCGCGCTCCTCTATGCGCCCCTGGGCCTGGGGGGGCTCCTGGGGGTCTTCGTCCTGCTGTGGCGCTTCATCATCTACTACATGAACCTCCTGGTGGGGGCGCTCGCCTCCGTGAAGGAGATGGGCGCCATGAACGCGGTCCTGGAGGAGAGGCCCGCGGATTAGGGGCCGGTTCCGGGGGTGGGGCTCGGGCCCGCGGGTCCCCCCGCGGGAGCCGCCGCGGCCCCCGACTTCTTGGCCTTCTGGGCCGACCACTCCAGGAAGGAGCAGTAGGGGCAGCCCAGTTTCCAGGGGCGCCTCCCCTTCGTCCGGATCTCCACCAGATGGAGGGGATGGGTCGCGCAGGTCTCCGGGAGCAGGACCAGGGCCCCGCTCCGCGGGAGGGTGACCGCGAAGTTGCAGTTGGGCCACGCCGAGCAACCGAGGAACCGGCCCCCCTTCCGGGAGCGCTTCACCGCCAGGGGGGCGCCGCAGGTCGGGCACTTCCCGGCCTGCTCCCCCTCCCCGATGCGCTTCTGGAGCGCCTCCCCGATGGCCTTCCGGTCCCGCTGCAACTCCTTGAAGATGGACTGGAGAATCTCCCGCGACTCCTGGACCACCTCCTCCTCCCTCTTCTGGCCCGCGGCGATGCGGTCCATCTCCTCCTCCAGGAGCCGGGTCATGTCGGGCTTCGTGATGGCGGGGGCGTAGGCCGCCAGCGTCTCCACGACCCCCTTCGCCCGGGCGCTGGGGCGCAGGTCCTTGCCCGAAACGTAGGAGCGGCCGAAGAGTTTCGCCAGGGTCTCGTGGCGGGTGGACTTGGTTCCCAGGCCCAAGTCCTCCATCTTCTTGATGAGGGAGCCCTGGGTGTAGCGCTTGGGGGGCTGGGTCTGCTTCTGCTCCATCTCGCTCTTGGAGACCGGGAGGGCCTGCCCCTCGGCCAGGGGGGGGAGGTGCTTCTCCTCGATGCGGAGGAAGGGGTAAACAGCCCGCCAGCCCGGGGCGAGGACCTCGACCCCCTCGGCGACGAAGGGCTCGCCGCCGATGTCGAGGTCGGCCCGGACCCGCTTCACCCGCGAGGGGTCGCTCAGGGTGGCGAGGAACCGCCGGACCACGAGGTCGTAGACCTTGCGCGCCTCGGGGGCGAGGGGCGCCTTCGGGACCCCGACCGGGTGGATGGGGGGGTGGTCGGTCGCCTGCCTCTCCCCCCGGACGGGCTCCAGCGCGGGCTTCGCGAGGAGCCCCTGGGCAAAGGGGCGGTAGTCGGGGAACCCGGCAAGCATTTGGACGAGGGCCCGGAAGTCCATGGCGGGGAAGACCGTGTTGTCGGTCCGGGGGTAGGAGATGAGCCCGTTCATGTAGAGGTCCTCGGCGACGCTCATCGCCTTGGGGGCCGTGAGGCCGAGCCCGTTGGCGGCGCGGAGGAACTCGGTGGTGTGGAACGGGGCCGGGGGTTTCTCCTCCCGCTCCGAGGCCCGGACCTGGGCCACGGTGGCCTGCTTGGCCCCCCGGACCCGGGCCAGGGCCGCCTCGGCCTCCCCCCGGGCGGCGAGGAAGTCGAGGAGTTCCAGCCACGGGAGGCCCCGCCGCCGGTAGTCGAACCTCCGGGCGTGCTTGACCCCCAGGCCGCCCTTGAGCTGGGCCTTGAGTTCCCAGTAGAGAAGGGGGCGGAACGCCCCGATTTCGGCGTCCCGCTCCACCAGGAGGGCGAGGGTCGGGCTCTGGACCCGCCCCACCGAGAGGAACTCGGCCCCGAGGCGCTTCGAGGCGAGGGAGACGTAGCGGGTCAGGGCCGCCCCCCAGACCAGGTCAATCGTCTGGCGGGCGGACGAGGCGCTGGCCAGGTGGAAGTCCACCTCGGCGAGGTCCCGGAAGGCCTTCTCGATTTCCGCCGGGGTGATGGCGCTGAACCGGGCCCGGAGGACCGCGATGGACGGGTTCGCCTTTTGAACCGCCTCCAGCGCCTCGACCCCGATGAGCTCCCCCTCCCGGTCGTAGTCGGTGGCGACGATGACGCGGTCCACCTCCGGGGCGAGGGACTTGAGGGTCTCCACGTAGGCCTTCTTCAGGGGGACCCGCTCGGGGGGGGTCCGGATGAGGGACTCCAGGTCGAGGGTCCACCTCTTCAGCCGCTTCGGGAAATCGACCCCCATGACGTGGCCCTTGAGGCCCACCACCATCGCCGGCCCCTTCCCCCCCGCAATCCCGGCGTCGAACTCGTGGAGGACCACCTCGCCCCGGGCGCGGGTCGCCATCTTCCCTCCCGAGAGAATCTCGGCGATGCGCCGGGCGGCGATGGGCTTCTCCGAGATGACGAGGTCCATGGCCGCCCTGGGAATCCGGCGGGGCTTAAGGCCTGCGAACTATCACGGGCGCGCGGGAGCCCTCATAATCTTTAATGTTTTCCACTTCATAGGGAGGGTTGCGAGCCATGGTCAACGAGAACCTCTGGAACCTGTTCCCCGCCTACCGCCGGGTCTACCGCTGGAAGCGGCTGGCCCACGTTCTCTTCGTCATTCTTCCCTGGCACGGCCTCTGGTCGGTCGGCGTCCGGGCGAGGCGGAAAATCCTGCGCCGGGGCCCCATCGTCACGAAGGGCGAGCGAACCCGTCGCCTCTTCGAGCGGCTGGGACCGGCGTACATCAAAATTGCCCAGATTCTCTCGACCCGGCCCGAGGTCCCCGACGAGGTCCTGCGCGAGCTGAAGAAGCTCCAGGACCGGGTCCCCTTCTTCCCCTACGAGGAGGTGGAGGCCACCATCAAGCGCGAGCTCGGCGCCCCCATCGAGGAGCTCTTCCTCTACTTCGAGAAGGAGCCGATCGCCGCCGCCTCCATCTCCCAGGTCCACCGCGCGGTCCTGAAGAGCGGCGAGAAGGTGGCGGTGAAAATCCAGCGGCCGGGCATCCAGTACATCATCGAGACCGACATCGACATCATGGAGAACTTCTTCCGGCTCCTGGAGCGCCTCTCCGAGGGGATGCGGGTGATGGCGTTCAGCAACATCATCAAGGCGGCCCGCACCGCCACGCTCCGCGAACTGGACTTCATCATCGAGGGGAGGAGCGCCGACAAGTTCGCGAAACTCTTCGCCAACGAGCCCTGGGTCCACATCCCCAAAATCTACTGGGACCTCACCTCGAAGCGGGTCCTCACGATGGAGTTCATCGACGGGGTGAAAATCGACCAGACCGAGGAGTTGAGCCGGATGGGGTGCGACCGGCGCGCCATCTCGGTCCGGGCGGTCCGGGCCTTCCTCAAGCAGATTTACGAGGGGGGTTTCTTCCACGCCGACCCGCACCCGGCCAACGTCTTCATCATGAAGGGCAACGTGATTGCGCTCCTCGATTTCGGCATGGTGGGCCAGTGCCCCCAGGAGACGCTGGATGTCTTCGCCGACCTCTTCCTGGCCATCCTGGCAAGGGACGTGGACAAGATGCTGGAGAAGACCCTCGCCATCTGGAAGCCGTCGGAATACACCGACATCCCCACCCTGAAGCAGGACCTCCAGGACTTCGTGGACCGGGCCTTCACCGCGGAGGGGGGCTTGGCGGTGAACCAGACCGGGGTCGGCTCCTTCATGGACGAGACCATCTACCGGTTCGCGAAGCACCGCCTCCAGGTCCCCCAGGAGATGATTTATCTCGGGAAGGTGATGATGTATGCCGAGGGGACCGCGCGGATGCTCGACCCCGAGTTCGACTTCCTCACCGAGGTGACCCCCTTCGTGAGGAAATACGTGGCGGGGCGCATCCAGCGGAGGACCGCGGGGTTCCTCGACCTGCGGAACCCGACCCGGGCGGTCAGTTCCATTCTGGACGTGGTCGCGGAGGTCACCGACGTGGTCCGGCGGCTGCCCCGCACGACGAGCGCCCTCCTGAACCGCATCGAGAAGGGGGAGGTGACCCTCCGGGTCGTCAACCCGGAGGCCCAGGAGTTCAACCAGATTGTCCACCGCTCCCTGAAGCGCCAGACCACGGCCCTCGCCCTTCTGATAGTCCTCATGGCCTTCGGGTTCTTCTTCTTCGGCCGGGTCCGGCCGTTCTAGGTCACATAAACGCGCCCAAACTCTGCTGCTTGTGCTTCCGCCCGAGCAGCTCCTCCTCGGTGACGCCGAAGTATCCGAGGACCCGCAGCGCCGCCGGGAGCATCTGGTGGCGAATGTAGTAGTCGGCGTCGAGCTTCTTCTTCTCCCTCAGGAACAATTCCAGAGGATAGGCGCGCTCCGAGATGGACTCGGGGCCCTGGACAATCACGAAGCCGAGCTTGCTCCCGACGTCCACCTCAAGGTCGGCCTCCCGGGCCTTCTCCGCGGCCCGGACGTGGGCCTGGCGCGACTCGTAGTCGCCGAGGCGGCGGGTCACGGTCTTGTAGATGACCATCTTCTCCAGGGGGACCCTCCCGGCCCGGAGGTCCTCCACGGCCCCGGCGGCCAGGGCCGCGGCCCCCTTCACGTCCCGCTCCCGGAGGACGGTCCGGATGACCTCCTGCTGGAGCTCCTTGGCGAGCGCGCACCAGTCGCCGCGCCGGACTTCGAGCCCGCGGACCACCACCTCGCCGTCGGCCGTGAGCCCCGCGTAGCGCTTCTTCTTCTCGGTGAAGAAGATGGCCGTGTAGAACCTGTCCAGGTCGAGTTCCAGGGGGAACTGGGCCGAGACCTTCTCGGCCAGGGCCAGGGCCCTCTTCTCCAGTTCCCCCGGGGCGCCCGGGGCCTTCAGGAAGAGGGAGTCGGTGTCGCCGTAGATGACTTCGAAGCCCGAGGCCCGGGCCCGCTCCATGGCGAGGCGGATGATGTGGCGCCCCCACGCGGCCGTGGCCTCGGCGCACTCCCTCCGGTACCACCGGGCGGCGCGCCACCCGGTGTAGCCGTAGAAGGAGTTGGAGAGGACCTTGAGGGCCCTCTGGCGGACGTCGAGGACGGTGCGCCCGGGGTCGCCCCGGGGAAGGGACTCCATCTCCCTCCGGACCTCCCTCCGGCGGGCCACCAGGTCCTGCAGGAGGGCCTTGAAGAAGCCGTCGGGGCTCTTTCGGAAGCGGTGGCCCACCTCCGGGGCGGTGTGGGCCTCGCCCCGGAACTCCCCGGAGACCACCGTGTCGGGGGAGATGTTGTAGGCGACCATGATGCTCGGATACATGGCGGAGAAGTCGAGGCTCACCACGTTCTCGTGGATGCCCTTCACCGGCTCCAGGACGTAGCCGCCCTCGTAACTCTCACCGGACTCCACCAGTTTCGGCGGCACCAGTTCGTCCCGGGGGTGGGCCTCGGCGGTGAGGTAGGCCTCGACCTGCCGCCCGCGCCCCATCTTCGCCACGTCCTCCGGGGCGTGGCGGGTCATGCGGGCGAGTTCGTGCTGCATCGGGAGCAGTTTCTCGGCGAGGCCCAGGGTCGAGACCACGTCGGCCCGGGCGTAGTCCATGAGGGTGGGGCGCTTCTTCGCATCGTGCCACGCCTCGTTGATTTCCCACGGCTCCAGGTCGACGCGTTCCGATTTCGCGAGGACGCCCAAGTAGTCCGCGACGTTCACCAGGGTCTTCACCTTCACCTCCCCCAGGTCCCTCTGGGCGATGCGGAAGAGGTCCACCGCCTGGCGGCCCGCGACCTCGACCACCGGCAGCGCCCCGGGCCGGAATCTCGCCTCGCTCCCGTCCCGGCCCAGGGCCAGGGGGACCTTGTGGCCCATGGCGCGGTCCCGCAGGTAGGGCCAGTCGAAACCGTCGGAGTTGTAGCCCACGATGAAGTCGGGGTCCTCCTCGCGGACGACCTCCACGAACCCCTCCAGGAGGGAGCGGTCGCTCTCCCCCTCCATGGGCCGGACCTCCACCCGCCCCGAGGAGGAGGCGACGCTCAGGATGATGACCGGGTCACGGGAGGGGTTCGGCATCCCCGCGGCCACCGCCATCTCGGTGTCGAAGGCAAGGGACTTCAGCGGGGGAAGCCCGGGCCGGAGGGCGGGCCGGACCGAGGAGGCGTCGAGCGCGATGTCCCCGTAGCCCGGGTCGGCCGGGGTCCCCTCCGCCCGCAGCCCCTCCATGGGCGCCAGGCCCCGGTCCATCGTGTAGCGGACCCCGAAGGGGATGTCGGCCTCCAGGACCTCCCCGTGGCGCGCCAGGGCCTCCCGGAGGACCGGGACATGGCCGGGATGGCGGGCCACCACCCGGAGGGCCTCGACCGGCCTCCCGAGGATGCGCTTCCGGACCGGCTCCACCCGGCGGGGGGCGATGGTCTCCTGGCCCCGGGAGACCTGGACCCGCTCGACGAGGGCCGCGTCGGAGCCCCGGGGGAGGAGGTAGAAGTAGGGCTCGAAGGTCCGGTCGAAGAGGACGACGGTCCGGCCCCCGGCGTCCTTGCACCAGAGCCGGAGGACCGCCCGCCCCTCCTCGGTGACCGAGTCCACGTCGAGCAGCCAGCCCTCGAAGGTGGCCATCCGCTTCCCCCGGACCACGGGGAAGAGAAGGTATCGGAACCTCCCGGGGGGAGAGGGGCCGACAATCCTTTGGACTCGGCCCGCCCACGGGGGGCCATGCCCCTCCCCGACTGGGCCGGGCCCATCGCGGACGAGGTCCGCCGGGCCCGCCAGGGCCCCACCACCATCGCGACCGGGGTCTCCCCGAGCGGCCCCATCCACATCGGGAACCTCCGGGAGGTCTTCATCGCCGACTCGGTGGCCCGGACCCTGCGGGAGCGCGGCGAGAGGGCGCGCCTCATCTACATCGCCGACTCCTACGACCCGCTGCGCAAGGTCTACCCTTTCCTCCCGGCCTCCTACGAGGCCCACGTGGGCAAGCCCCTCTCGGAGATTCCCGACCCGGAGAGGTGCTGCGGCTCCTACGCAGACCACTTCCTCCGAGGCCTCGATGTCCTCGGGGAACTGGAGATTCGGGAGGGGTTCGACGGGCAGGGACACCCCTCCGACCGGACCGTGGTCCCCCTCCGCTCCGACCGGCTCTACAAGGAGGGGAGATACAGCGGCGCCATCCGGACCGCCCTCGACCGGCGGGACGAGATTGCCCGCATCATCGGCGAGGTCTCGACCCGGGAGGTCCCCCCGGACTGGAGCCCCTTCATGCCCATCTGCGGGAAATGCGGCAGGCTCGACCGGACCGCCGTCACCGGCCACGACGCGACCCACGCCGACTACCGGTGCAGGTGCGGCCACTCGGGCCGGGCCCCCTACGCGGGCGGCGGGAAACTGGGCTGGAGGGTGGACTGGCCCGCCCGCTGGAAATTGCTGGAGGTCTCGGTCGAGCCCTTCGGCAAGGACATCGGGGCGGCCGGGGGCTCCTACGACACCGGGGTCCGCATCGCCCGGGAGGTGTTCGGATACGAGCCGCCCTTCCCGGTTTACTTCGAGCACATCCTGCTGAAGGGGGACGCTGGCGGCAAACTCTCGAAGTCGGCGGGCCGCACCCTCACCGCGCGGGAACTGCTGGACATCATGCCCCCGGCCACCCTCCGGGCCCTCATGACCCGGACCTCCCCCCGCAAGGCCATCCGGTTCGACCCGGGGCTGGAACTGATGCGGGACCTGGACGACCCCTCGTTCCTCACGCTCCTCGGCCCCGATCCCGACCGGGTCCCCTTCAGCCACATGGTCACCCTCGTCCAACTCGCCCCCGACCCCGGGACTCTCCGGCAGGCCCTGGCGAGGAGCGGGTTCGGGAAGGTGGATTCCCGGGCCGCCGAGGAACAGGCGCGGCGGGCCCGGAACTGGCTGGAACGGTGGGCTCCCGCGGAAGTCAAATTCCGAGTCCAGGAGAGCCTCCCCCCGGCGGCCCGGAACCTCGGTCCCGGCGAGAGGAAAGCCCTGGCCCTCCTGGCGCAGCGCATCGGCGCGCTCTCCACAGCCGAGGCGCTCCACAACGAAGTCTACGCCGTCGCGGACCGGGCGGGGGCCCAGCCCAAAACGGTGTTCCATGCGCTCTACCTCGCCTTCCTCGGCCAGCCCTCCGGCCCCCGGGCCGGTTGGTTCCTCGCCTCGCTGGACCCGGACTTCGCCCGGCGGCGGCTGGAGGAGGCGTCAAGATAGTTTTTTCCGGGGAAGGTGCGGGTCTCCTTCGATGGTGGACGCGCGGAGAGAGAGGTTGAGGAGTTACCTCCGCAAAGACGGGGACGGGCTGCGGAAGGAGATGCTCGCCTACTTCCTCGACGGGGGCGTCCACACCACCGAGGAGGTCACGGCCCACCTCCAAAAGAGGAGGTTCAAGGTGGGCCACCGGGAGGTGAGCGCCTCCCTGGGGCTCCTGCGCTCCCGCATGGGGGTCCTGGGAGTCAAAACCCGGAGCCGGAAGGGCATCTACTTCATCAAGGACGGCCACCGGGAGATGGTGAAGTCGGTCTTGGAGAACTTTTGACCGGAAAACCGCATTTAATGCAGAAAAAACGGCAGCGGCGGCCCCGGGGAACCTTTTTGTCGCCCCCGCCCTTCCCGGGGGGATGGTGGACCCGGTGAAACTCGCCCGCATCCCCACCGGCATCGAGGGGTTCGACGAGCTCTGCAGCGGGGGGCTCATCAAGAACCGGACCTACCTCGTGGTCGGGGCCTCGGGGGCGGGGAAGACCATCTTCGGCCTCCAGTACCTCTACAACGGGGCCACCAAGTTCAACCAGCCCGGAATCCTTCTGGCCACCGAGGAGCGGCCCGCCACCCTCCGGGAGAACGCCCTCACCTTCGGGTGGGACCTGAAGCGCCTCGAGGAGGAGAACAAGCTCGCCATCATCGACGCCTCCAGCACGAAAATCGGGGTTCCCAGCCTGGAGCGGTTCATCGACATCCGCCCCTTCGACATCGACCAAATCATCGACCAAATCATCTCCATCCAAGAGGAAATCGGCGCTGTCCGGGCGATGGTGGACTCCTCCACCTCCATCGCCTACAACGTCCCCGACCTGCCCAAGGCCCGCATCGAGCTCCTGAAACTCTCCACGACCCTCGAGGTCCTGGAACTGACGAGCCTGATGACCGCCGAAATCATCTACGGCTCGCAGAACCGGGGCTTCGGCGTCGAGTCCTTCATCACCGAGGGGACGATTGCCCTCTACAACACCCGGAAGCGGCCCCAGAGGGACGGGCCCCCCGGCCCCCGCGCCCGGAGCCTCGAAATCTACAAGATGCGGGGGACCGCCCACAGCCCCGACCTCTACCCCTTCGAGATCACCGAGAAGGGCATCGTGGTCCACCCGCGGGAAAAACTCTACTAGCCCGCGCCTCCAGAGTCGGCGCGGGCGTAAAAGAGCGAGAGAAGTGATATGGCCGGCGATGGCCCCTGT
>CAZANW010000021.1:0-27416 GCA_964486625.1 uncultured Halobacteria archaeon | reverse complement strand
TCCCACCCCGCTCCTCGTGGAACGCCCGCCCCTTCAGGGGCGGGTAGTTTACGTCAGGCCAAGCATCCCAGTTGATCAAGCCGACAGTAACTCCAAGCTTTACTCGAACCCATGATGGCTCAGACGACGGCCCGTATGTCGAGTAGAAAAGCGTCCCCCCTTTGGGAATTGGATTCGTAATTGAAGTGCCTTGTGGAGGAGGGGTCGCTTTCGGCGACGGTGCTGCGATGATGGGAGTCGGTGTCGCTGGCTGGACTGGCGCGGCGGTCGGAGCCGCCGCTGATGGAGTCGACGTGATCTGGTCCCCGACGTTGACCCCTCCACCCTGCTGGGTGCAGCCGGAGACCAAGAGGGCTCCCGCCAAGGAAAGAAGAACGAGGACGCGCCCCCGCCGAGGGTCCATCCGTCCAAAGGCGCGCCAGCCTATTAAATATATCGGAGTCTCCGAACCATCGGTTTTGGCGAGAGGTCCGAACAGACCTCTTCATGGCGGAACTCCTCGTTCCAACAAAACTCCGCATCGTCCTTGAGGTCCAACGCGCCGGGGATGACGCCTACGGCTATCGGCTCAAGAAGCGTCTCCGGCTCTCCACGGCCACCATGTTCGAGCATCTCGCGGAACTCCAGAAGGCTGGCCTGATTGAGGCCCGGATAAAAGCGGTGAGTGGCCGTCAGAGGAAGGTCTACAAGCTCACCCGGAAAGCGGAGTTGGTCCTCGATTCTCTCCGGGAGGCGCTTTCGCAGAGGTAGTCCGGGGTTTCCTGTCGGGCCGCGCGCTCGGCGGGCTATTCGGCCTCGCTCCCTTCAGTCGCTCGGCCTCATCGGCGGCAGTGATGAGCGCTCGCGAAGCTCGCGCTCATCACACTACAGCCGCCGACGCCCGCCGTCGCGCAGCGGCCCTTGCGCTTGCAAACGCCGCTTTCCGAATCGCTCCCCCGCATGTAACCGCGAGCGCAAGCGAGCGTTCGATTCTTCCAAGACGACGACGGGGGCCGAAAGGCTGAATAAGCCGGACTCGCCCTATGAGCCCCCATGGCTGAAAAGCTGAAAGTGTCCCAGGCGATGGTCAAGGCCCTCGCTGAGGAGGAGGGGGTCAAGCACCTCTTCGGCCACCCCGGGGGGGCCATCCTGCCCTTCTACGACGCGCTCTTCGACGCCCCCATCAAGCACTACCTGATGCGCCACGAGAGCGGCGCCTCCTTCGCGGCCGACGGATTCTCGCGCGCCACCGGAAAAATCGGGACCTGCGTCGCCACCTCGGGCCCCGGGGCGACCAACCTCGTCACCGGCATCGCGGGCGCCTGGATGGACTCCGTCCCGATGGTGGCCATCACGGGGCAGGTCCCCCGCGCCATGATTGGCAACGACGCATTCCAGGAGTCGGACGTGACCGGCATCACCCTGCCCATCACGAAGCACAACTGGTTGGTCCTCGACCCCAACGAGGTGCTGCCGACCCTCAAGGCCGCTTTCGCCATCGCGGGCCACGGTCGGCCCGGGCCGGTCCTGGTGGACGTGCCGAGGGACGTCCAGCAGCAGGAGATTGAGTACCGCTGGCCCGAGAAGGTGACGCTCCCCGGGTTCAAGCCGGTCCAGAAGGGCCACCCGGGCCAAATCAAGAAGGCCGCCGAGGCTCTCATGGGAGCCGAGCGCCCCCTGATTCTCGCCGGAGGCGGCGCCATCTCGGGCAACGCCTCCAAGGAGTTGAAGGACCTCGCGACCGCGCTCCACATCCCGGTCATCACGACCCTCATGGGGAAGGGGGCCTTCCCCGAGCGGGACCCCCTCTTCCTCGGCCAGCCCGGGATGCACGGGACGAAATACGGCAACCACGCCATCATGCAGGCCGACTGGATTCTGTCGGTGGGCATGCGGTTCGACGACCGGGTGGTGGGGCTCGCCGAGCACTTCGCGCCCCAGGCGAAGTTCATCCACGTGGACGTGGACCCGGCGGAAATCGGGAAGAACAAGGCGGCCCACGTCCCCATCGTGGGGAACTGCAAGGAGGTGCTCCGCGACCTCCTGAAGGAGACGAAGGCCCGGGAGCACGACGGGTGGCTGAAGCAGATTGAGCAGTGGCGGAAGGAGATGCCCCTCGGCTACAAGAAGAAGTCCGGCAACGGTGTCATGCCCCAGGCGGTCTGCGAGATGCTGAACACCCTGGCGTCGGACGCCGTCATCACCACCGATGTGGGGCAGCACCAGATGTGGATGATGCAGTTGTATCTCTGCAACGAGCCCCGCCAGTTCCTCACGAGCGGCGGCCTCGGGGCGATGGGCTACGGCCTGCCCGCGGCCATGGGGGCGAAGGCGGGCCGCCCCGACAAGACGGTCATCAACGTGAACGGCGACGGGTCCTTCATGATGTCCTGCATGAACCTCCCGGTGGCGGTGGACGAAGGGCTCCCCATCACGGTGGTCATCTTCAACAACAAGTTCCTCGGCATGGTGCGCCAGTGGCAGGACGTCTTCTGGAAGAAGCGCTACTCCGGGTCGGACTTCAGGTCCACGAAGACCGACTTCGTGAAGGTGGCCGAGGGGTTCGGCGCCGAGGGCATCCGGGTGACGAAGGAGGAGGAGCTGGAGGACGCGCTGAAGGACGGAATCGCGGCGCAGAAGAAGGGGAAGACCACGGTCCTCGACGTCCACATCAACGAGTGGGAGAACGTGAGCCCGATGGTGCCGCCGGGCGGCCGCATCGACCAGATGCTCGACCTCGCGGGGTAGGTCCGACTGCACCCGGTTTCCCCGGCATCAGATTCTTTCCCGCCGCCAACGAAGGATGATGGTCCCCGAGCGCGCCCTCTTCCTCCTCCTCGGTTTCGGCCTCGCGGTCGCATTCGCGTCGGCGCGCTACTTCTACGTCCCCGGGGCCCTCGGCGGCCTCGCCGTCGTCTTCCTCTCCGTCGCGGCGCTCCTCTATCTCCAGGCCCGGAGCCTCACCGGCCGCCCCCCGAGATGGACTCCGGCCGCGGGGGGCGCGTCCGTTTTCCGCCGGCGGGGAGGGCGGGCGGTCCCGCGCTGAACCGGGTCCGCGCGCTCTACAACCCCCGGTATCCCTTCTCTCTCCGGAACACCTCGATGACCTTGATTTCCGCACCTTCCACCGCGTAGATGGCCCGATAATCCCCGACCCGCAGGCGGTATTTCGGGGGCGCCGTCCCCTCCAGTTTCCGGACGTCGGCCCCGGGCCGGGGCGTGAAGGGGTTCTCCTTCAAATGGCGGAGGCCCTTCCGGATTCGCTCACGGTCCTGGGCGGGCAGTTTGCGGAACTGTCGGGCGAAAGTGGTGGCGGCGAGGACCCGGTAAGGGCCCATTTACAAGTGGTCGAGGGGGAGGAACTCCTCTTCTTTCAGAATCTGGTTCCAGCGGCGGTCCAGGCGCTTGAGCCCGGCCTCTTGGAGGAGGCGGCGGATGACGTCGTCGAAAGTCTCGCCCTTGCGGCCCACCTGCTCCAGCAGGGCCTTGGTCTGCCTCTTCAGGGAGATGGTGGTGCTCTCGGCCATCTTTCTATAAATTCCATGGTGACCATGGTTTAAATAAATAGGCCCTGCGGCCCCGCCCGCCGGGGGTCCCGAACCTATAAGTCCCCCGCCCGCCTCCGCCCCGCATGAACTCCCTGAACTACGCCCTCCTCGGCGACCCCTCCATCGCCCCCGAACTCGGCAAGAAGGCGACCCAGAGCGACATCACCACCTACGACCGCAAGACGGGCGACGCGATTCTCACCCTCTCGGTGGCGAACGGCTACCCCGACAAACTGCAGCCCCTGGTCCAGATGCTCGCCTTCACCCAGCAGGTCATCCTGAACGTCCAGGCGCTCGACTCCCGCCTGGGGGAGCAGGTGGTCGCCGCCGACCTCCACGGCCCGCGGCCGGGATTCCTGCTCGCCGGCCCCGCCGTGGAGCCCGGCAAGATTGCGGCGGTCCTCCGGGGGACATCTCTGGAGGGGCTCCGGCCCCTCGCCGACCTGCGCGAACTCAAGGAGCAAATCCTCTCCCCCAAACCCGCGCCCGCCCGGGGGGAGTGCCGGGTCCACGTGGACCAGTGCTTCGAGGTGAAGGGGCTCGGGACCGTGGCGCTCGGCGTCGTGGCCCGCGGCGAGGTCCGGAAGCACGACGACCTGCTCCTCTGGCCCGCGATGCGGCCGGTCCAAATCCGGAGCGTCCAGATGCACGACGACGACGTCGATTCGGCCCCCGCCGGAGCGCGCGTCGGGCTCGCCCTCAAGGGGCTCGCGGCCGCCGACGTGGCCCGGGGGGACCAACTGGCTCCCGCCGGGACGCTGGAGAGCGCCGCAGAGTTGCGGTTTCCGTTCCGTGCCACCCCATACTACAAAAGGCCGCTCCAGCTAAATTCCCAATACCATCTTCAAGTGGGGGCGCAGATACACCCGGGCAGGGTGCGGCTCGAAGGCGGCACCCTCGCGTTCACGTCGGAGAGGCCCTCCTCCTTCGCCCCGGGGGACCGGGCCCTGCTCCTCGACCTGAGCAGCCCCGGTCTCCGCGTCATCGGGGGCGGGGCGCTCTGAAAGGGGCTACGGTTTCTTCCCGGACAGCTCCCCGGGTTTGGCCCGGAGCCACCCCGTCGCCGCCTCCGGGGCGAGGAGGCGGCCAGCGGGCGCGAGCCGGAGCGCGGGTGTCACGACGAACCCCTCCGCCGCGCGCTCCACGCCGCCGCCAGGGCCAGGCCCGTCAGGGCCGCGGGAAGTTCGAAGCCGGGGGAGCGGGCGGGCGTCGCGGAGGGGAGCGGCGGCGGGAGGAACGGCTCGAGCCCGGGAAGGGATTCCGCGGGCGGGGCCGGGGAGGGCGCGGGGTGGCCGGGGGCGCCCGTTTCGGGGATGACGACCTCCTGCAGCCGCCAGGCGTCCATCCGCACCATGCCGTCGTCCCGCCCGCTCATGGTGAAGAACCGGAACGCCACCCATCCGGCGCCCGGGGGAGGGGCGGTCCAGGCGAACCTCCAGGAGGCCGAGGGGCCCAGCCACGGCCGGGTGTAGGTGAGGATGGAGAGGTCACGGAGCTGGGGCATCTCGCTGCTGTTGGGGAACTCCGAGAAGTTCATCACGCGCGCGGCGGGGTCGAGAGCCTCCAGCGTTCCTCCGCTCGCCCCCTGCCTCCCGGCGACCACCCACAGGGCGAAGCGCGACGCGCTCCCCCGGTAGGGGACGGTCTCCAGCGACATCTCGTAGCGGGCCCCGGGCGTGTAGTTGGCCGGGGCGCCCGCGAGTTTCCCGGACTGGCCGGCGACGGGGAGCGCGGCCGGGCAGGGGTGGCAGTCCGGGAAGACGATGCCTGGGACCGTGTGGGTCCCCGCCCCGTCCGCCAGGGCCGGGGAGGCGGCGGCGAGGAGCGCGAGGCACGCGCCGGAGAGGAACGGCAGGCCCCTCATCGGGGCTTCTTTCGGAAGGCGGCTGTGGCCATCACGAGAGCCGCGGCGGCCCCGAGGACCTCGAAACCCGGCGAGCGAGGCGCGGGGGATGGGGACGGAGGGGAAGATGAAGCCGCGGGCTGGAGGCCTCCACCGACGTCGAAAGTGATTCGTTCGCTCTGGAAGGCCAGGACGTATCTCCAGGGGCTCGATATCTGAACCCGGCACTCGACGACCTGTTCCTCGGAGGCGGAGAGAGTCACGTCTTGAGGGCAGACGCGCACGGCTTTCGTGGGCCCCCCGAGTTCGAAGGAGACGTTGCGGGCGTTGGTCTCCCCCTCGGTGTTCACCGCGAGGACGGAGAAGCGATAGGTGCCGTTCCCCAGGGGCGTCGCGGCGAGGTCCCGGAACTTCACGTCGGACCAGTGGGCCTGGGCGGCGGAGGCGAAGAGCAGCAGGCAGAGCACTGCGAGAAGTCCGCGCATCTGGACAGGGGGGTTATGGGCCCTTATCACTTTTTGGTTCTATCTGAAAAATCTCCACAGAATCGGCGTCTTCTCCAGCGACTTCATCATCCGGTCCACCACCGGCATCACCCTCTCCACCAGAAGCATCGCCCGCTCCACCGACTCGATGGACTTCTCAATCTTGTCGAGGGAGCCGCTCACCCGCTCCATGCTCTCGTTCACCGCCTGGATGGACTTCCGCATGTCGGCGAGGGTCTCTTCGACCGAGCCCATGGCGCCGTCCACCCGGTCGGCGACGCGGGTCGCGGTCTGGTCCACCTTCTGCATCAGCGCTTCGGCGGTGCGCAGCGCCATCTGGAATTCGGCGAGGGCGGACTCCGCTTCGGTGAGGAGCCTGGGCTGGAAGGCCATGGGGACCTTCCGCGAATCGGCTTATGAGCCTTCCGCGGAGAGCACCCCGACCTTGGGACAGAGGCGCTCCACCGGGCATCCGCCGCACCTTGGCCCCCGCGCCGCGCAGAGGGTCCGCCCGTGGAGAATCAGCGTGTGGCCCAGGGGAATCCACTCCTCTCGCGGAAAGAGCGCTATCAACTCCCGCTCCACCCGCAGCGGTGTCCGTCCCCGGGCCAGCCCGAGCCTGCGTGAGACCCGGAAAACGTGGGCGTCCACCGTGACCCCCTCGGCGCGGCCGAAGCCGTTGCCGAGAATCGCGGTGGCCGACTTGCGGCCGATTCCGGGGAGCGAGGTGAGTCCGTCCATCGTCTGCGGGACCCGGCCGCCGGACCGCTCGGCCAGCGCCCTCCCGATGGCTTTGATGGCGCGCGCTTTCGTGCGGTGGAGCCCGAGGGGGCGAATGATGGATTGCAGTTCCTTGAGGTCGGCCCCCGCGTAGTCGGCGGCGGTCGGGTAGCGCCGGAACAGCGCGGGGGTCATCCTGTTCACCCGGGCGTCGGTGCACTGCGCCGAAAGGAGGGTGGCTACCAGCAACTGCAGCGGATTCGAGAATTCGAGGGAGCACTTCGCATCGGGGTAGGCGCGGCGGAGGGTGGCGAGAATCCAGGAGGCCCGCTGCCTCTCGTTCATGCCTTGGTGAATTCCCGGACCACCACGGTCGCGTAGGCCCCCGGCTCCAGGGAGAACTGCAGTTTCAACGCGACACTCCCCGGGTTCCGCTCGTCGGGCCCCGCCTCCCATTTCACCGCCGCCGGCAGCAGCAGCGCGCGCCGCCTCCCCTTCGAGGCAACCGGTCCCTTCGCGAACTCCTCCAGCGCCACCTTCGCCTCTTCGAGGACTTTTCGCTCAATCTCTCCCGGCTCCCCGGAGGCCAGAGGCGCCTCGGGGCCGAAGAGCGGCCCGCTGACCCTGGCGCGGCCCGCGGCGACGGCCTTGCGGGAGTTCTCCAGATTGGCCGCAGTGACCGGTTCGACCCCGCCCCCCCGGAGAACGAGGACGTCCCCAGTCACCGGCTCCGACAGCGGGAGGTCCCGGGCGAGCCTCTCCGAGAGGAGCCGGTTGAAGAGTCTCGCCTGGAAGCCGTGGACGAAGAGCGTCCGGAGGCCCGGGGGCAGCGCGTCGAGAGCCCCAGTCCAGTCGTCCGGTTTCGCGATGAGATGGTTCAGGAGCGCCTTCTCGAACCCGAGAGACTTCGGCATGGAGGCCAAGGCGCCTTTGAAGTCCCCGTTTCTGGCGAGTCTCCGGGCCGCGCGGGTCTGCTCGCCCTCCCCTTCCCCCTCGTCGGCGATGTAGGCCCGGACCGCCCCCTCGACGTCGCCCTTGACCAGCAACTCCCCGACCCGGTGGGTCACCGCCCGCCGCTCCCCGAACCTCTGGAGGCCGAAGAAGTTGGGGGCGCCTCCGAGGGCGCGGAGGGAGGCGGCGGTCGTTTCCGCGCGCGCCCGGGCCTCTTCCACCGGGAGTGAAACCGCCCGGAGGATGATGGTGAACCGGTTCGATTCCAAATCCCCGAGGGTGACGGGTGTTGAGTCGAGCCCCACGGCCCGCAGCCGCACACCGGGGAGGCGAACCGACCCCAGGGCCGCGGGCCGGATGTTGAACAGGCTCATCCGCTGCACGGTCATGGCGTTCCTGTCCTTCATCCCCGCGAAGGAGACGCGCTTGCGGCTGATGCGGAGCGCGCGGGCGAGGGCGCGGACGAGGCCCTGGGTGTCCCAATTTTCTTTCTCGACTTCCACAATCAAATACCGGCCCGAGCCCCGGGGCTCGCGGCGGGGGACCTCCTCGACGCGGAAGTCTGCGGGGATTTGGCGGAGGAGGCCGCCGACGCCCGGGGTCGCGGTCCCGTAGCGCTCCATGCCGGCGGCGCGCTCCGACTCGGGGGGAACGGGCGCGTTCACAGCAGCGGCAGGTCTCCTGTCAGTCGGTCAACCTCGGACTCCTCCGCCGGCCCGATGCCGAGCGCCGTGACGGTCCCCGGGGGCAGTTCGGTGTGGCCCGCGTCCTCGACGAGGCCGTGGGGGAGCCCCATCTGCCGCGCCTCGTCCCGGAGTTTCAGCAGGTCCTTCAGGGTCGCCACCTTCAGCGCCACCTTCTTCGCCCCGCTCCGCTTCCAGGCCCGCCGCGCCTCCTCGGGGGCGGCGTCGTGGGCGAGGAGCGACGCGTGGGAGGCCTGGGCGGCCGCCTTGCCGGGGGACATGCCCAAATCGGCCCGCAGGACCAGCACCTGCTTGTATTCGACTGGGTTCGACCGTGGCATGGGCACTACGAGGAGCGTCGGACAAAAACTCTGTTCCTCTCGAAACGCTTTTATGCCCCCTGGGCCCAAGCATCGAACATGGCGGTAATCAAGGGAAAAGAGGAACCGATCTACGAGAAATTGGGTCCCAAGGAGTGCCTCATCGTGTCGCGGGACGAGGAGGGGATTTTCTTCGCCTGCAACGAGGACGGAAAGCCCAGGCTGAAGAAGGTTCGCTATTCCGAAGCCACCGGATGAACGCCGGGGGATGAAGCAGCTCATCTTCGATACAGGAGTCTTCTCGCGCCGGTTCACAGATGAACGCCCATTTCCGGAGAAGTGGGTGCCATACTGGCGCGGAGCAAGCGAAGGGACAAAGACTTTGATCCTCTTCGAGGGCTTGGTCGCCGAGATGTTCTACAAACTCGCGGAGAAGCGAGGTTTTAACTTCGGCCGTCAGAAAGTGGCGTTCGTCAAATCTCTCAGGGGCGTGCGGGTTCAACCGGTTACGGACGAGGATGCGATTCGGGCGGGAGAAATCCATATCCGGACCCGCCGGCACAGAATCTCTCTGATGGATGCCTGGGTCCTTGCCATCGCATCCCGGACATCCGCCCGGGTGGTGACAACGGACAGCGGGCTTCAACAGGCGTCGAAGATGCTTGGCGTGGAAGTGGACCACCTGCCTGTGAGCGCCTGAGCCGCTCCGGAACCGGGATGGCGATTGAGGACCGCTTCGAGGTTCTATAGTCGGGTGTCCCCCGCCAGCAACCTCTTCGCGATGATTCTCCTCTGGATTTCCGACGACCCGTCCGGGATGCGCAGCGCCCGGGAGATGCGGAAGACATCCTCCAGTTTCATCTCGTTCACCAGCCCCATCCCGCCGTGGACCTGGACCGCCCGGTCCATGACCCGGAAGAGCATCTCGGTGGCGTAGAGTTTCGCCATGGAGATTTCCTTGACGGCCATCTCCCCCTTCTCGATGCGCCACCCCGCGTTCAGGGCGAGGTATTTGCAGGTGGCGATGTCCACCGCGCTGTCGGCGAGCATCCACTGGATGGCCTGGCGCTCGGCGATGGGCTTGCCGAAGGTGACCCGCTGCTTCGCGTAGTCCACCGACTTCTCCAGAGCCCACTCGGCGAGGCCGGTGCAGAGCCCCGCCAGGCTGAGGCGGCCGGTCCCGATGCCGAGCATCCCCACTTGGAACCCCTGGTCCACCTTCCCGATGACGAACTCCGGGGAGACCTCCACGTTCTCCAGGGAGATGAGGGCGACGTCGCCCCCGAGGTATCCCATGAAGGGGATGACCGACTCCACCTTGAACCCGCGCGCCTTCGCGTCCACGAAGAACCCGGTGACGCCCCCCTTGTGGGCCTTTTGCATCTCCCGGTTCGTGACCGCGAAGACGAAGGCCCAGTCTGCGTAGGGCGCGTTGGTAATCCACATCTTCTCGCCGTTGATGACCCACTTCCCGTCCCGCTTTTCGGCGGCGGTCTTCATGTTCCAGGCGTCGGAGCCCGCCTCGGTCTCGGAGAAGGCGAAGCAGACGGTCTTCTCGCCGCTCAGGAGGCCGGGCATCACCAACTCCCGGGTGGATTTCGGGAGCCCCTCCAGCATCGGGTTGGGGCCCCGGGGGAACCCGCCGACCATCTCGCTCCGGAGGACCCCGGGCCCGAGGTGCCAGATGGCCTCCGCGACGTGGAATGCGAGGGTGGGGCCGTAGCCCGCGCCCCCGAGGGTCTTCGAAAGGAAGAGGGTGTAGAAGCCCGCCTCGGCCGATTTTATCCGCACCTGCTTGCGGAGCTCCAGGACCTTCGGCACGAAGCGGCCGTCCTCCTGGAAGAGGCGGCGGGGGTTCTCCAGCAGTTCCTTGTGTTCCTTCTCCAACGGGACGATTTCCTGCTCGATGAACTTCGGGAGGGCCGCGAGGATGTCGCGGTGCTCCTCGGGGAGGGAGAAGTCGACCACGGTCCTCCCCCCTCCGGTGACCGCCAAATAAAAGTTCTCCACTCCCCTCTCCGGGTGTGGTCCCGCCCCAGATTCTGCTGGTCCTCGGCTACCTGGGGCTCTTCGCCGCCATCGGCCTCCTTTCCTCCCGGAAAGCGACCGGCCTGGAGCAGTGGGTCTCGGCGGGCCGCGACATGCCCTGGTGGCTCATCGGCCCCACCTGCGGGGCGCTCCTGGTGGCCGCCGCCGCCACCGTCGGCGCCGCGGGCTCAGCGGCCGCCTTCGGCGTCGCGGTCCCCGTGACCTTCGGCCTGGCCCTCGGCGCCTCCTTCTTCGGCATGGCCCAACTGGTCGGCCCCCTCTACCGGAGGTCGGGGCTCCTCACGATGCCCTCGATGCTCTCGACCCGCTTCCGCTCCCGCGCGACCTTCCGCTCCTACATCCTCCTCGCCGTCGGGATGGTGGCCCTCGTCGTCGGCGTCGAGATGGTGGGGGTGGCGCGGCTCTTCCAGGCCAGCCTCTTCGGCAGCGACCCCGGGGCGTGGACCTGGAGCCTCCTCCTCGCCCTGGCGGCGGTGTGGGCCAGCGTGGCCCTCGGGGGCATGTGGAGCGTGGCGTGGACCAACCTAGTCCACACCGTGGCCATGCTCCTAGGCCTCGGCCTCGGAGTGGCATACTCGACCTCCGTCTTCGGGGGGTTCGGCGACTTGTGGGCCCGCCTTCCCCCCGCGGGCACCGACCTGTGGGCGGGCTGGACGGAGATGAGCCGGGCCGAGGGGTTCTACCTGTTCCCGCTGATGCTGGTCCTCTCCTACCTCTTCCTGCCCCTCGTCATCCCGGTCTTCCCCCAGGTGGCCGCCGCGGGGCGGAGCGTCCGCCACGTGCGGGCGGGCTTCGCTCTTGCCGGGGCCATCGCCATCGCAGTCACCACCCTCTCCGCCCTCCTGGGGATGTACGCGGCGGTCTACCGCCCATCGCAGGAGGCCAACCCCGACCTGGCCCTCCCCGCCCTGGGGATGGCCATCGACCCGGTGGTCGGGGGGCTCATCTACGTCGGCGTCCTGGCGGCGGTCCTCTCCACGGTGGGCCCCATCATCGTGGCGGTCTCGACCATCCTCGCCATGGACGTCGGGCGCTCCCTCGTCCACGGCCGCCTCGACTCCCGGGGGATCCTCCGCCTGGGGCGGCTCTTCTCCTTCCTTCTCCCGGTCCTGGCGCTGGCGGGCAGCCAGGCGGTGAGCGGCGAGAAAATCGTGACCAGCATCAGCGTCATGGTGGGCTTCACGGGGGTCTTGGCGCCCATGGTGCTGGCGGGCTTCTTCTGGAAGCGCGCCACCGGCCGGGGAGCCATCGACAGCCTGCGGGTCGGCGCCGCGGTCTACGGGGTGTGGCTCGTCGGGTGGGTCTTCCGGCTCCATCCCATCTTCGCGGCGGTCCACCCATTCGTGCCCGGGGTGGGGTCGGCGGTGGTGGCCCTCGTGGTGAGCTCCTACCGGAGCCCGCCCCCGAAGCCGGAGGCGCTGAAGTTCATGGAGACGGTGCGCAGGGCGTGACTACCAGGGCTGCTTGGCCTGCATCCGGCTCCCCTTGAGCCCGTGGACCCTGCAGAAGACCTGCTTGCCGTCGGTGACGGTCATCCTGCACTGGGCGCAGACCGGCCTCTTGCAAATCTGGCACGAGGCGACGGAGGGGGTCCCGGGGTGCCAGAAGCAGGGCCCGCCGGGGGGAGCGGAAGCGGCGACGGCGGCCATCTCCCGGGAGATGCGAACCGATGGAAAACCCTTTCGATTGTCGATATCGGCGCCAGAAAAAGAGAATCCATCACCGGCATCCACCAGGAGCGGAACTCTTTTGAGCGAGGATCGGTGAGAAGAAATACGGATGACTCCGCAGCACAAACCCGGGAAGCGCGACACGGAACCCGTTCTGTAGGAGGTCGTGGAGCGGATTGTCCAAGTGGCTCATCCCGAGCGAATCATCTTGTTCGGCTCACGTGCCCGGGGGATGGCGCGGCCGGACAGCGACATCGACCTCCTGGTGGTGGTCCCGGAATCTGCTCATCGGCGGAGTGTCGCTGGAGAACTCTACATGGCGCTGGGGGATGTGGGCGTGTCCAAGGATATCGTCGTGGTGACCAGCGAGGCGCTTCGGCGCTACAAGGACGACCCGGGCCTCATCCTCCTCCCCGCCTTGGAGGAAGGGAGGACCATCTACGAGGCGCCCCGCAAAGCGGTGGCGGAGGTACCCGGTGCCGCCTGAGGGCGGCATGCCGGAGAGCACCCACCTCTGGCTGCGCAGGGCCCGCAGCAACCTCGCGCGGGCGAAGGCCCCGAAGCCCGCCGAGGCGCTCTGGGAGGATCTCTGTTTCGACGCCCAGCAGGCCGTGGAAAAGGCCCTCAAAGCGGTCTTGGTCTCGAAGTGGGTCCGGCCACCCAAGACCCACGACATCGCCCAACTCATCGCCCTGCTGGCGGACCACGGGTGGAGACGCAAGCCGACATTGCGGAGGCGGCAAGACTCAGCCGCTATGCGGTGGATGCCCGTTACCCAGGCCCCGTGGAAGCCACTCGGGAGGAGCATCGGGAGGCCATCGCCCTTGCCGAACGGGTGGTCCGGTGGGCTGAAAAACAGGTAGGCGGGAATAGGCGGCGCTTCTGAAGCGCATCGCGGCCGAGGAAGGGATGTTCCGCATCCACCCCGCCTTGGTCCGGCGGGCGGAGAAGGGGCTGCGGGGGATTTGATGGGCGGGATTTCACACTTCCACGCACATGGAGCGATCTGTGAGCGACCTTAAACTGCCCAGAGAACTATTTTACTAACGTCGTGAGAACAAGTCCGATGAGCGATAAGTCACACATCGAGTGGACCAACGCGACATGGAATCCAGTTACAGGCTGTACCAAGGTTAGTGAGGGCTGTCGCCATTGCTATGCGGAGCGGTTTGCCGAGAGATTTCGAGGTGTGCCCGGGCATCCATTCGAACAGGGGTTCGACCTGAAGTTATGGCCTGAGCGATTGAAGATACCTCTGGAATGGAAAGAGCCACGTATGATTTTTGTCAACAGTATGAGTGACCTTTTTCACGAGAAAGTTCCATTTGAATTCGTTCAACAGGTTTTCGACACCATGAAGCGGGCTCATTGGCACACGTTTCAAATTCTAACAAAACGCTCAGAGCGACTCAGGAATCTCGCTCCCAACCTGGAGTGGTCGGATAATGTGTGGATGGGCGTAAGTGTGGAGAATACGAAAGTTGCCTACCGTGTGGACGACTTGCGAAGTGTAGATGCTGCCGTTCGCTTCTTGAGTTGCGAACCGCTACTCGGATCCTTGAAGCCACTTAATTTAAAGGGCATTCAGTGGGTGATTGTTGGCGGCGAATCCGGCCCGGGTGCCCGCGAAATGAAAGAAGAGTGGGTCCATGAAATTCGGGTGATGTGCCGCTCGGAACACCTCCCATTCTTCTTTAAGCAATGGGGTGGTACTGTCAAAAGTCGCACGGGCCGGAAACTCGACGGGCGCACCTACGATGAGTTTCCAAGGGTGGCGGCTTGCTGAGCATCCGCCGCTCTGGAGATGTGCCGCCCTACACGCACTGGAAAAGTAAGGCAGAATATAGCCCCTCCCTCAATCACGTCTGCGATTATGTGAGGCTCCTCAATCATCTTGGAAAAATCGTAGAAGGACTCGGAGTCTCCAGTCCACCTCGCGCTAATGCGGAACAAGGCGAAGACTTCACACCTCACTTGGCAACCTACCTAAAACTTCTGTTGGCGGCCTCATATGCCCGAACGTTTCTGCGCTATGGACGGGGGGCTGCGGACAAACTGTACTATCTCGATATATTAAGTGCGTCCGGCCTGACCTATCCCCGCGGCGAAGACCAGCCACTGCCTGGTAGTTGTTTCTGGGTTCCGCTGGCGAGGCAAGAATTCGCCAAGCCGGGCATGGCTCCAGAGATTGAGTTCGACCGAATGTGGGCTTTCGACCGTAGCACCGAGAATCTCAAAGTCCTTGCCCAGAGGCATCAACTCCTTTGCGCCAACGCTGGTTTCCGCATGCCAGCCCTCAGCGTGGTTCATGGAGACATCAACCAGACAATGCCCGTTCTGCTGGACGAGTTGTCAAAGGAGCGCGAGGTGGACAAACGTGCCGGGACACGCCCCTCTCTTTCTCTTGCGTTCATCGACAACATCGGACTCGATGTGCACATGAGCACAATCCAAAAGTTACAATCTTCAATTCGTGCTGATCTTGTAGTCCACCTTCCAATGCGCGCCATATGGCGTTCCATTCAGCAACACAAAAAAACCGACACTGAGTCTCACCGGTTGACACTGTTCTTCGGCGATGAAGGTAGCTGGCAGGGAATAGCAGATGAGAGTCAAATTCCAAGGGCGTACCAAGCCTGCGTCCAAGGCGCCACGGGTGCCGACTTTCAAGAGTTTGACCCAGTCATCATCCGAAGTGAGAACCAAGAGTTTGCTCTCTGCATCTACGCCCGTAGGACAAGAGGCATATCTGGTGATCAGAAGGGCTGGGTGGCGACCATCCAGAAATTGGCTGAGGCCTGTAACCAATTCAATCCCGATATGCTTAAGAGTGTGCTGGCCGTTGCGTCGGGTCGCCAAGCGACTCTGGGCAGCTAACAAAACGAGAGTCCGAAGCGTCCGGTCACTTAAGTTTTTAAACTCCGGTTGCAGTCCAATTCCGAATCTTGCGTCGGCGGGGGCGTCCGGCCATGGCCGGAATCGGGGGCGGTCGTTCATAAAACTTCGCCGGGCGCCGAGTCGCCATTCGACCGACCCCGGCCCCGGCGGCTTTTCCGTGACCTCCCGCCGATTGCGGTTTTAAACCGGGACCCGTTTATCCGCCTCCGAAAACCCTTTCTCCCTCCCGCCCATCGCCCGGGATGGCCGTCGCGGGCCCGCGCACCGACCCCATGCTCCCCCCCGGCTCCCTGAAGGGGCGCTCCGCCATCGTCACCGGGGGCGGGACCGGCATCGGCCTCGCGACCGCCCGCGCATTCGCCCGTCTCGGGGCGAACGTCGCCATCGCCTCCCGGAGCCCGGAGCACCTCGGGCCCGCGAAGAAGGAACTGGAGTCCCTCGGCGCAAAGGCCGTCGCCCTCCCCACCGACGTCCGGCAGGTCGCGCAGGTGGAGGCTCTGGTGAAAGCGGCGAAGGAGGCCTTCGGGCGCATCGACATCCTGGTGAACAACGCCTCGGGCAACTTCGTGGCCCCCGTGACCCAACTCTCGGTCAACGGCTGGCGGGCGGTCGTGGACACCGTCCTCAACGGGACCTTCTTCTGCACCCGGGCCGCGGGGCGCGAGATGGTGAAGCAGCGCTCGGGGCGCATCGTGAACCTCGTCTCCACCATGGCGCTCACCGGGGGGGCGGGGACCGCCCACAACGCGGCGGCCAAGGCGGGGGTCGTGGGGCTCACCAAGTCCCTCGCGGTGGAGTGGGGCGGCTTCGGCATCCGGGTGAACGCCGTGGCCCCGGGGCCGGTGATGACCGAGGGGGCCTCCAAAAACCTGTTTTCGACGCCGGAAATCCAGAAGCGCGTCGCCGACCGCGTCCCCCTGAAGCGGTTCGCCTCCCCGGAGGAGGTGGCGAACCTGGTGGCCTTCCTCGCCTCCGACTGGGGCGACTACATGAACGGGGCCGTGGTCGCCATGGACGGCGGCTCCTCCCTGAGTTTGGGGGCGATGGAGTACATGTCGGTGCCCAAGGGGGGTCTCAAGCCCCTGCCCTCGGAGCCCCCGCTTCCGAAGTGGGACGGCCTCTCCTTCGCGGGCAAGTCGGTCGTCGTCACCGGCGGCGGCACCGGCATCGGGAAGGCCTCGGCCCTCCTCTTCGCGAAGATGGGGGCCCGGGTGGCGGTGACCTCCCGGAAGGTGGAGAACTTGGAGCAGACCGTGAAAGAGATTGCGGCCGCTAAGGGGCAGGCGTTCGCCGTGCCCTGCGACGTCCGGGTCCCGGAGCAGGTGGAGGCCATGGCGAAAGCCGTGAAGGAGAAGTTCGGCCGCATCGACGTCCTCTTCAGCAACGCCGGGGCCAACTTCCCGAGCCCCCACCTCCAGTTGAGCGACAACGCCTGGAACTCCATCATCGGAATCAACCTCCACGGCTCCTTCCACTGCGCGAAGTTCGTGGGGGCCGAGATGGTCCGCCAGAAGTCCGGGGTCATCATCCACAACGTGACCCCCTACGCCTGGACCGGGGCTCCCTTGATGGCCCACACCAGCGCCGCCAAGGGGGCCATCCTCAGTTTGACCCAGAGCCTCGCCGTGGAGTGGGCCCCCCACCGGGTCCGGGTCAACGCCGTGGCCCCCGGGCCGATTCTGACGGAGGGCTCCCGGAAGAACTTCCTGGAACGCAGCCCGGAGGCCTACGACGTGGTGCGGCGGAGGGTGCCCTGGAGGCGGTGGGGGACTCCCGAGGACATCGCCCGGGGGGTGGCGTTCCTCGCCTCCGACTGGGCCGACTACATGACCGGCGCCTGCCTGACCATGGACGGCGGGGAGTGGCTCTACAAGCCCATCGCGGAGATGGATTGAGCATGGCCGCGGTGAAGAAGCGGCTCACCCGCATCGAGCCCTTCTCGGCGGCCGTCATGGGCGGCGCCATCGGGTTTTTCCTCGGGCTCCTGGCCGGCGTTGGGACCGTCCTCTTCTTTCCGGCTGTGCGCCAGAACATGGCCGCCATGGGCCTCGCCCAGCAGGGGGCCCTCGCGGACGAGTTTGCGAAGGCATTCCCCATCGCCTTCGGCTGGCCCGCCCTGCTCCTGGCCCCCGTCGGCTGGGCCATCGGAGTGGCCGGGGCGGCCTTCGTCGCGGCCCTCTTCTACAATCTCCTGGCCCGCCGCCTCGGGGGCATCGAGTTCGAACTCGAGGAGTGACCTACCGATAAGCCACGTCCTCTTCCAGCGTCTCCACCGGCTGCCGCCCCGTGAATCCCGCCTGCGCGTCGTGCCAGAACCGGATGGTCTCCTCGCCCTTCTTCCAGCAGAGGAAGATGTCGCGGCCCCGATGCTTCGCGGGGAAGTCCACGAGCCCAGCGTGCCAGTCCTTGACGACCGCCCCGAGGGCGATGAACTCTTCCAGCCCTCCGTAGAACTCGAGAGCCTTCCGGTGGAACTCCTTGTTCCGGCGGACGTTCGCCAAAAGGGTGTCCATGGGCTCCTCGAACTCGATGGAGAGTTCCTGGAGGGCGGCCAGTTCCCCCTGGAGGTCCTGGAGCCGCCCCAGCAACTCCCGGACCCGGGGGAGGGCGGCCCGGGCCTCCAGCAGCGTCCAGAGTTTCTTCGCCATCCCGCTCCCTCTCGCTCCTGCCGGATAAGAAGTCAGGCGCCCCGTCGGGTTTTACGGCGGCCCCTCGGGGCGGGTTTTGCCTCTTCGAGGAGATCGCCGAAGGTGCAGAGGAACCCCCGGCAGGTCCTCTCGAAGTTCCTCCGCCCGACGGGGGTCACCGAATAGACCTTCTGCCGCGGGCCGGGGGGGCAGCATCGGATGAGCCCCCGCGCCTCCAGCAGCTTGAGGGCCGGGTAGAGGGTCCCCGGGTTGGGCCGGACCCCCCGGCGCCGCCGCAGCTCCTCGGCCAGTTCGCTGCCCGACATGGGCCTCCGGCTCAGGAGCCAGAGGAGGAGGAAGGAGAGGAACCCGCGGTTCGCCAGGAGGCCCATCCCCCCGCGATGGGAGACGGCGGCTTATCAATGTTGGCCCCGGGGGAACCTTTATATATTGGAAATCCAACTATCCTGGATTGTTGGGAATCCAATAGTCACGGAGGTGAACCTGATGAAACTCCTCAAACTGCTCGTCGTGGCCCTCGTGGTCGGCGCGGTCATCCACCACCACAGGAAGCACTGCTGCCGCTGCGGCTGCTGCTGACCCTCATTCCAGGAACCCCATCAGCCGGTCCCACGCCCTCCGCTCCCGGGGCCCTCCGCACTTGCGGACCACCGGTTCCAGGTCGCGGATTCTCCGCAGCAGGTCCGGGTCCTTGAAAGTCACGTAGCGGGTCGCGTGGACGGTCGCCTCCAGGACCCCGTGGAATCCCCGGTTGGGGGCCCGCGGAGCGGCCCGGACGAGGCGCCCTTCCACCGGGCTCAGCGCGAAAGTCACCCGCTCCTCCTCTTCGCGGACCGGCCGGGCCCGGAACGTTACCCAGGCCGTGGCGTCCCGGAGAACCGGGCCGTGGGCCGTTCTTCGGAACCGGGAGCGCGGCAGGTCCCGGAAGGTCGCCTCCACGAAGAGGGGGGGGTCGTCCACCACGTTCGCCACAAGAAAGCCCGACGACCCGACGTTGGCGAGGGTCTCGGAGGGCCGGTAGAGGAGGGCGGCGACCCGCCCCCCCGACCGGCGCAGCCCCATGGGGGCGGCGTGGGGGCCGCGGGGGCCCGCGGTCGTCGCAATCACCTCCGAGATGCCCGGGAGGAGGCCGAACCGGTCGAGGTCCTTGGCGTTCATGGTTCCAGCAACCGGAGGAAGATGGCCGCGGCCAAAACGTCGGCGGTGGCCCCCGGGTTGATGCCCCGCTCTGCGAGTTCGGAGTCCCACCGGGCAATCCGGTCCACCGGCGCGCCCCGGAGGGCCGCGGCCTTCCGCTGGACCTTCCGGGCCTCCGCCTCCCCGAACTTCACCGCCACCAGGGAGTCGGGCGCCCGGGCGAGGAGGTCGAGGTAGGTCCGGGCGACGGCTTCATTCCAGCCCCGGCGCCGGATGTGGGGCGCGAGGCGCTCCCGGGCCCACGCGCACTCCGCGAACCCGTCGGCCCACTCCTTCGCGACCCGGTCCCGGCCCGCGGCCAGGGTGACAAGGTCGTAGAGGGTCGTCCCGGTTCTCCGGACCGCCGCCGCGGCCCGGAGACTCCGGAGGTCGAGGGGCCCCCCGAGGGGCGCCACGCGGATCGGCGCGGCCCGGAAGGCGCGGCAGAACTCGGCGGCGTCGGCGACGGTGGCGCGCTTCACCAGCGCCCGGGCCCGCCCCCGGTCCCCCCGCGCCGCGGCCAGGGGAACCAGGAGCAGGAGGGTCCCGAAGTGGGTGTTGCCGCCGGGCTGGGCGCGGACCGATGCCTCCACCGCCCGCCGGAACCAGAGGCCCAGGTTCCGTCCCTCCCGGGCCGCGCCCTCCAGCGCGGGGCGGCAGGCGAGGGCCGAGGCGACGAAGTGGCCGAACCGGGGGTGGCGGGGCCCCACGTTCCCCGGCTTCGGGGAGGCGGAGGCCTCCAGGAGAATGGCCAGGGAGCCGCAGGCGGCGACGCGGGCGGGGTCCACAGTTCGACAAGGGTGATTGCCCATATCACCTCTCCCCCGTGGCCCTCGCCGTGCGCGGACGAGCGGGAGGTTTTTAGCCGCCGGGCATAGCCCGGGGATGGCCACCAACGGAGCCAAGGGCGACCGGGCCCGCAAAACCGAGATTCTCCGCAGGGAGCTCTACGCCTCCCTCGAGGAGACCCTGGGGGTGGTGGAGAACCGCATGCGCTCCCTCGTCCCGGGGCTCCTCGGGGGGCTGGTGAGTCCCCTCCTCCAGGGGCTCTTCAAGTGGCTCGGGCGCGACCGGGCCCGGCTGCGGGGGCGGAGGATGATTGACTTCGTCCTCGACCGGGCCGCCTCCCCCGGGGACTCCGACCGAGTCGCGGAGGAGTCGTTCGAGGAGTTCCTGAAGGTGGACGAAATCTGGCACCGGGTCCAGAAGGGCCACCCGAAGGCGGCCGAGATGAAGGAGTTGCTCCGGAGGGCCTACCGGAACCGCCTCCGGGGGGTCCGCGCGCTGCTCGACGGGGAGGGCGAGACCTGGCTCGACTTGGCCCGGAGCGGCTTCCCGAAGCGGAAGGAACTCGAACTGCTCTGCGACGAGCAGTTGAAACTGGGGGAGCAGATGGCCGCGCTGATGGAGAAGAACCCCGCCATGGTCCGGCCCCCTGAGTTCCTGGGGCGGGCGGTCTTCCGGAGGGAGATGGCGCTCATCCTGAAGGACGTGATTCTCCACGGGGACCGGATGCTGAGCGACCGGATGGAGGAGATTTACGGTTAGCAGGTCCTACTTCTGGACCCGCTCCGCCAGCTCCACCGCCCGCTTCGCGACCTCCTCCGCGTCTCTCCCGAGGAGATAGGCCTGGGGCTCAATCCCGTGGGCCCCCTTGTGGTAGAGCAAATCGGGCACCCGCTTCCGCTTCTTGAGCAGTTCGCAGATTCTGTCGCTCCGCCCCTCGTAGTCCGCCTTGAACTCCTCCAGGCTCCACCCCAGGCCGCGGGCCGCCGCCAGCACCTCGGGCCGCGCCGCCACGTTCATCGCCGCGCGCACCGCGCTCCGCGCCCGGTGGGCCCCGAGGACCACCTCGGCCACATGGCGGCTCGCGCCGAACTCCGGCTCCCCGGGGGGACGCGCCGCCCCGCGCAGTTCGTTGATGCGCCCCGGGAAGGCCGCCACTTCGGCCCGGCTCCGGGCCCCGGGCAGGGCCATGGCGAGGTTGCTCCCGACGTGGGGCAGGAGGGCGACCACGGCGGGTTCCCGCTCCAGGAGGCGGGCGCCCCGCCGCAGGGAGTGGAGGACCCTCTCCTCCTCCACCGCCTCGGTCCCGGGCCGCGCGGGCAGGTCCCCCCGCGCCTCCAGCCGCCGGATGAGCCCCTCGAACAGGTCGAGGGCCTCCAACGCGCCGAGGGCCCCCGCGGCCATCCCCCGGGCCACATCGCCGGTCGCCCTCCGGACCTCGGGGTGGTTCAGGAAACGGGGGTCGGGGCGGAGTTGCCTCCGGAGATACTTGGAGATGGCCGCCTGGCTCAGGCCGAGGGACTCGGCGATGCGGGCTTGGTTCCAGCCGCGTCTGCGCAACTCCTCCACCAGGAGGAGGCGGATGGCTGGGAGGAGATTCTCGACGACCTCCTCCTCGCGAAATCTCATCCGGCTTTGGAGTTGACCCGGAGGATGCGGAGGGCGAGGTGGGCCGCGTTCGCGCCGTTGTCCACGCCCACGGCCGCCACCGGGACCCCGGGGGGCATCTGGGCCGTGCTCAGCAGCGCGTCGAGGCCCCCGAGTTTGGCGCCCACGGGGACCCCGATGACCGGGGCCTTGACCCGGGCCGCCACCGCCCCCGGGAGGGCCGCCGAGAGGCCAGCGATGCAGATGAAGACCTTCGCCTTCGACTTCGCGAGGTAGGCGTCCAGTTTCGCGGGCTCCCGGTGGGCCGAGATGACCTGGAGGTCGTAGGGGACGCCGGCCTCTGCCAGGACCTTGGTCGCCTTTTCGGCCACCTCCATGTCGGACTTGGAGCCGAGGAGGATGGCGACCCGGGCTGGCATGGGCTTCCATTCGGCGCAGGCACAAAGGGCTTTCGGGAGGGGGAACTCTGGTCTCCATGGAAAAACCGGTCCTGGCCCTTCGCGCCCCGCGGGCCCGGGGAGAGGAGGTCCGGAGGCGGCTCCTCCGGAGGGGCCTCCTCGACCCCACGCGGAGGGCGGCGAAGGAGGGCGACGCGATTCTCTTCCCCCTCCGCAGCCGCCCCCGGCTCCCGCCCCGGGGAACCCGGGTGGTCGAGGCCCATCTCGACCTTCGGGAGAGGGCGCTGGCGGAGGAGTCCCTGAGGGAGCTGCCCCTGGGGGCCGAAATCATCGGAGACCTCGCGCTCCTGAAAGTCCATGAAGACCGTCCGACAACCCCAGAGGAGGAGCGGAAGGCAGCCGAAGCCCTCTTGCGGGCCCGCCCCCGCCTGAAGACGGTCCTGCGGCCCGAGACGGCGGTGTCGGGGGACTACCGGACCCGCTCCTTCAAGGTCGTGGCCGGGGAGTCGAGGACCACCACCCTCTACCGCGAAAACGGGTTCGCCTTCCACGTAGACTTGGCGCGCGCCTACTTCTCGCCCCGGCTCGCCTCGGAGCGGGCGCGCCTCGCCGCGCTCGTCGGTCCCGGAGAGGCCGTGGCGGACCTCATGGCGGGCGGGGGCTACTTGGCGGTTCAACTGGCCAGGCGCGCCCGGCGGGTGGTGGCGTGCGACTCCAACCCGGCGGCGGTTGAACTCCTGCGGCGGAACGTAGCCCTCAACAGAGCGGCCAACGTGGAAATCCGGGAAGGCGATTTCCGGCGGGCGATGAGCGACGAGGGGGCCAACCGGGCGGTCCTCGACTTCCCCACCAACCCCGCCCCGTTCCTGGAGGCGGCCCGGCGCGCCCTCCGGCCCGGGGGGACGCTCCACGTCTACAGCGTGGTGCCCGAGGGGGACCCGGGGGCCCTGGCGCGGCTGCTGCGGGAGCACCTCCCCGGGGACTCGGTCCGGGAGGTCCGGAGGCTCCGCCCCTACGCGCCCCGCAAGTCCCTGGCGGTGGCAGAGGTTGAAATCTCCGGACGAACCATTTAAATCCCCGGGGGCGCCCGTGGAACAATGGCCCCGAAGTCCAAGCCCAAGGCCCCGCCCCGGGCAATGCCCCCCCTCCTGCCGCCGGCGGCGCGGAACTTCGCCGAGGAGGCGCGCAAACTCCTCCGCCCCTCCGACCGCCAGCCCTACTGGTTCGGCAGCCAGCCCATCGGGAACTTGGAGGAGCTGGTGAACAACTTGGAGAGGTTCACCGACGACCACGCCTTCTGGGTGGCCGACTGGATTGAGTATCTCGGGGACAGGCAGACCGCCGACCAGATACGCCAGGAGAGGGAGAGGTTCAAGGAGATTCTGCGGCAGAGGTATCAGGAGTTGAAGGAGTTTTTGGGAAGGGCGTGACGCTCAGAAGCCGAAGAGCGCCCGCCCGTAATACGGCTCTGCATCTCCCAGTTTCGCTTTCTGGGGCGTCCCCTCAATTCACTGCCCGCACGACTAACCCGACCCCCTTCGACTTCCCCTCCCGGAACAGGAACCGCATCCCGGGCGCCACCGCGTAGGGCCGGAACTTGAACGCCATCCGCACCCGCCCCCGCTGCCCGGCCATCATGTAGGGCCGCTCCATCCAGGTGAAGCGGGCGGTCTCGCAGACGGTCTCCATGTGGACCACCGGCTCGTAGCCCCGCTTGATGCGGGTCGGGTGGTTCAAAATGGTGACCTCGGCCTCGAACTCGCGGACCGGGCGCGGGGGCTGGGAGGCGAGGAGCATGCCCCGCCGGACCTCGCCCGCGCGCACGCCCCGGACAGCGACGCCCACCACGTCCCCCGCCCGGGCCCGGTCCACCCGGTAGTGGTGGACCTCGATGGACTGGACCCGGACCTCGGCGAAGGAGGAGTCCTCCCGGGGCCCGAGGCGGAGGAGGTCGCCGGGCCTGACCCTCCCCTGCTTCACGGTCCCGCTGAGGACCGGCCCCACCCCCGCCACGGAGTAGACCTTGTCCACGAACAACTGGAAGGGGACCTCTTCGGGGGCGGCCCGGGGCGGGAGGGCCCGGAAGACCTCGTCCAGGAGGTCGAACCCCTCGAGGGTCACCGCGCTCGCCTGGAGGACCGGGAAGACCGTGCGGAGGAGGGCCGGGCTCCGCAGAAGGTCCTCCATCTCGGCGAGGCGCGACACGGGCCGGGCGACCCGGCCGATGCGGGCCAGGAGGTCGTCCACTTCCCGGAGGACCTCCGCCCGCCGCCCGGGGGAAACGCGGTCCACCTTGGTCGCCACGATGAGGACCGGGAGCTCCATGGCGAGGAGGATGCCGAGGTGCTCGCGGGTGATGTGGGTCACGCCGTCGTCGGCCGCTACCACCAGGAGCCCGTAATCGAGGCGCTGGCCCACGATGCCCCGGATGGTGGTCCGGAGCCACGGTTCGTGGCCGACGGTGTCGAGGAACGAGACGAGCCTCTCGGCCCGCTCCACCACCGCCGCCTTCTCCCGCTTGTCGCGGGGGTCCCGGACGTAGATGGGGCTCCCGGCCCGGAACCCGTAGACGCCGTAACTCAACTCCGCGCTCAGGAGCCGTTCGACCTCGTGGGGCAGGAGGTCGAGGTAGAGGCGCGTCCGCCCCGCGCCGTCGTCCCGGTGGCGGGTGGTCAGGGTGCCGACCAGCGTCGATTTTCCGTGGTGGACGTGGCCCGCGGTCCCGACCAAAATGTGCGCCGGCCCGCTCTCCGGGGGCGCGGCTCCACGGCCCCCGCCCCCGTCCGCGGGCGCGCTCCCGCCCTCCGGGACGCGCTCGATGGTGATGAGCCCCACCCGGCTCCCGTTCACCGGGGCCAGTTCGACGGAGGTGACCCGGGCCCCGACCTCGGCCGCCACCGCCTCCAGGACCTCCAGGGTCCCCCGGACGCGGTCGGGGTCCAGGTGCGCCGGAGCGCCGTCGTCGGAGATGCCGATCACGTAGAGGGCGGTCCCCTCCCCCGCGAGGAGCCGGTGGTTCATCTGGCACGCCAGGGTCTCCTTGCGGTCCCGGGAGAGGTGGATGCCCGGCGAGAGGAACTCCTTGAACTCCACGTTCTCCCGCTCGCCCCGCGCCAGGACATCCTCCAGGGGGGAGCCCCCCGTCCGACCCATGCTACCCTTCGAGGTGCCTGCGGCGGCGCCACTGCCTCCGCTTGGTGTGGGAGGTGAAGGTCCGGTTCGTCCGCATGATGACCCAGACCGGGACGCGGCGGTTCTGCTTCGCCTTCCGCATCAGGCGGAGCTTCTTCGGGAGGGGTTTCTTGCCCATGGGAATCCTATAGCCTCCTGATTTTAATCTCCCGCTTCTGGGGGCTCAGCCGCTCCAGGATGACCCGCAACTGCTCGCCGGTGATGGCGGCCTGGATCTGCCCGCTCTGGGCCAGGGAAATCAGTTGGAGCTCCACCCGGGCGCCGAAGTCGGGCCGGGCCATCTTCAGGCTGTTGAGCCTCTCCCGGGCTTCGGGGGTGAGAATCTGCCGGAGGATGGATGCCTTCTGGGCCTCGAACTCCTTCTGGGCCGCCTGCTGCTGGACCGCCTGGGCCTGGGCGGCCTGCTGCTGGGCCGCCAGCTGCTCCATCTTTTTGCGGCGTATCGCTTCGAGCTCCTCGTCGGCCATCGCGGGACTAGGGCTTGCCCTCGGGACCCTTGGGCCCGCCCGGGGCCGGGCCGCCTTCCTTGGCCTCCTTGGGCGGCCGCTCCTCCCTGGGGCCCCTCGCGGGCAGGCCGGTCTCGCGGGGGGCCTTTTTGGCCGGGGCCTTGGGAGGCGCGGCGGCGACCTCCCGCGCCAGCTTGTCGAGGAGGGCCCGCCCCTTGGGGGTCAGGTCCCGCCCCCTGCCGGGGAGGCTCCGGAGGAGCCCCTGGGCCTCCATCTGCTGGAGGGATTTGCGGAGGATGTTGCCGGAGCCGGGCCGGAAGTGGGGCGCGGCGGAGCCCCGGCTGCGCCTTCCCCCGTAGTAGGTCCGGAGGCGGGAAACCCCGACCGGCCCCTCGAGGTAGATGTGCCGGAGGAGCGAGGCGCTCCGGGTGAACCACCAGTCGGGCTGGGTGGGGGCGCGCTCCCGGCTGGAGCCGGTCTTGACGAAGGGGGCCCAGGGGGGAGGCTGGAGGCTCCCCTTCAGGTGCTCCCGGAGGCTCTCCAGGAGGGGCTCCGCGGGGACGTCCCGGAGGGTGGTCATGGGGCTTCCCTATCTGCCCGGAGGGATAAGTCCCACGCTACTCCTGGGCGCGGGACCGGACTTTGGCCAGCGCCATGTGGGCCAGCAGGGCCTCCAACTGGATTCGCTCGTCCGCCCCCTCCGCGAGCCGGAAGTCGGCCTCCCCGGTCCGGTCCACGAGGCGCGCTTTCTCCCCGTCCTCCATCTCGCGTTCGACGAGGAGCCGGTGGATGCGCCGGAGGAGGTCCTCGCCACCCACCCCCCGCTCCAGGAGGGCCCCCAGGAGGGCCCGCGCCTTCAGGAACTTGCCCCCGAGGGCCAGTTCGACCACCTCCTTGACCTCCTCGGGCCTCGCCTCGGAGGCGGCCTCGTAGACCCGCGCCCCGTCCACCCTCTTCCCGAGGAGGGCGGCGCCCTGGAGCCCGTTGATGGCCCGCCGGAGGTCCCCCTCGGCCACCCGGACCAGGGCCTCGACGCCCTCCTTCGCCAGGTCCACCCCCTCGGCCTCGGCGACGGCCCGGAGCCGCTTCCCGACCGCGTCGTCGGGGAGGGGCCGGAAGCGGAAGAGGGCGCACCGCGACTGGATGGGCTCGATGACCCGGGCCGAGGAGTTCACCGAGAGGATGAACCTGCAGGTGGAGGAGAAGCGCTCCATGGTCCGCCGCAGGGCCGCCTGGGCGTCGGCGGTGAGCATGTCGGCCTCGTCCAGGAAGAGCGTCCGGAATTTCGCCTCGCCGGAGGTGACGGCCCGGGCGAATTTCTTGATGTTCTCCCGGACCACATCGATGCCCCGCTCGTCCGAGGCGTTGAGTTCGAGGAAGTTGTCCTGCCAATCCTGCGGAAACATCCCCCGGACCAGGGCGATGGCGCAGGCGGTCTTGCCGGTCCCCGGGGGGCCCGCGAAGAGCAGGTGGGGCATCTCCCGGGAGTCCCGGTAGGCCTTGAGCCGCGCCACCGTCTCCTCCTGGCCCACGACCTCTTCGAGGGTCTTCGGCCGGTATTTCTCCACCCACGGGAGGTTGCTCGCCGCCGGGTCCATGGAGAAAGACCCCCTGGAGACTTTATAGAACCTGCCCCTTCATCCCCGGGATGCCAGTTCGCCCGCTCGAACCCGCCTACCGGCCCGTAGCGCTGGAAAAGGAAATCCAGAGCTTCTGGGATCGGAACCGCGTCTACGGGAAGGTCCGGAAGAGGCCCGGCCGCCCCTTCTTCTTCGTGGACGGCCCCCCCTACACCACCGGCGCGATTCACCTCGGGACCGCCTGGAACAAGGTCCTGAAGGACGCGGTCCTGCGCCACCGGACCATGGCGGGGTTCCGGGTCTCCGACACCCCGGGGTGGGACATGCACGGCCTCCCCATCGAGGTGAAAGTGGAGGAGGAACTGGGGTTCACGTCGAAGAAGCAAATCGAGGAGTTCGGGGTCGGGAAGTTCGTGGCCCGGTGCAAGGCGTTCGC
>CAZANW010000020.1:12703-27941 GCA_964486625.1 uncultured Halobacteria archaeon | reverse complement strand
CGTGGTCGCCCCACAGGACCGCCGCGCGCGCGGCGGTCCTGTGGGGCGACCACGGCACCTTCTGCTCCGGCGCGGACCTCAAATCCATCCCGAAGGGGAAGGCCCCCCGGGTCCGCACGCGGGGCGACGGTCCACTGGGGCCGACGCGGATGCGGCTGGGCAAGCCGGTGATAGCCGCCATCTCCGGATACGCGGTCGCGGGAGGTCTGGAGCTTGCTCTCTGGTGCGATTTGCGGGTAATGGAAGAGGACGCGGTCCTGGGGGTCTTCTGCCGGAGGTGGGGCGTCCCGCTGGCCGACGGGGGGACCGTGCGGCTGCCGCGACTCGTCGGCCTGGGCCGGGCCCTCGACCTGATTCTCACCGGGAGGCCCGTCGGGGCCCGGGAGGCCCTGGAGATGGGGCTGGTGAACCGCGTCGTGCCCAAAGGCGAGGCGCGCCGCGCGGCGGGGGCCCTGGCCCTGGAAATTGCCCGCTTCCCGCAGGCCTGCATGCTCAACGACCGGCGGTCGGCCTGCGAGCAGCAGGGCCTCTCCCTGGGGGAGGCCCTCGTCAACGAGGCGCGCCTGGCGCTGGAGACCATCCGGTCCGGCGAAACCCTGGAGGGGGCCCTGCGGTTCGCGGCCGGGGAGGGGCGTCACGGGTCGTTCGACCCGCCGCGGAAGTCCCGCAGGAAAATTTAAGTCGCGGGCGCCGATTCCAGCGGATTCAGGAGGTGAACATGGTTTACAAAATCATCGACTTGGTCGGAGTCTCGGCCAAGGACTACTCGGCGGCGGTCGCGGAGGCGGTCAAGGAGGCCTCCAAGACGATTCGCGGCATCGAGCGGGTCACCGTCGAGCGCCTCGAGGCCACGGTCGAGAACAACCGAATCACCGAATACCGGGCCTACGTCAAGGTCATCTTCAAGATTGAGAGGTAGGGCTTCGGGTCCACCCGAATTTTTATAACCCCTCCCGGCGAGGCGCAGCCATGGCCCTCGCGTGCAACGTGGACTGGAGGGGGCGGCTGGTGCGCGCCGGGTGGGGCGTCGCATCCCTCGTCGCCGGGCTCTACCTGCTGCCCCGGGCCCCGGAGTCCCCCCTCTGGCTGGCGCTGGTCGCCATTCTCTTCGGGTGCGCGGTGTGGGGCATCGTCCTCGGGGGCATCCGCGGGTGGTGCGTTGCGCGCGCCATTGGGATTAAAACCCCTATTTGAGGAACCGGCAATCTGACCCGATATCTCGTGCCAGAGGAGGCGCTGAGATACTCATCCGCGGACAGACAGGGGCTATCGCTCCATATCACTTCTCTGATTCTTCAACGCCCGCGGCGAGCGTCGAGCCGCGGGCAATCAAGACCCCGATTTGACCTTCTCTTTCGCCTTGTGCTGCTCCTTCAGGGCCCGCGCCATCTCCTCGTCCCCCTCGATGACCTGCCCCACATACTCGCAGTCCCGGCACCGGTATTGCCACCCCGACTGCCGCCAGAATGCGTCCACCAGGTCGCCCGAGCCGCACTGGGGGCACATCCGGCGCAACTGGGCGCGGCTCCAGTTCTCCATCTCCTCGTCCACCTCCTTCAGAGCCCGGGCCGTGACCTCGTCCCCCTCGACGACGGAGGCCCCGTCGTAGCCGCACTCCGGGCAATGGAACGCCTGACCCGGGGGCTTCCCATTCATCGGCCCGGCGTCCTCGATTTTGTCGGAGCCGCACTCGGGGCAGAGCCTCAGCAACGCCACGGGTTCAAATGCCCCGGGTCTGCAGCAACTGCTTCTCCTCGAGGCTCTGCACGCTCATCCCCTTCATCGGCTCCCCCAGGCCGCCCGCAATCTCGGCCAGCCTCTGCGGGTCGTCCCAATAGGCCACCGCCTCCACGACCGCCTTGGCGGTCCTCTCGGGGTTCTCCGACTTGAAAATCCCGGAGCCCACGAAGACTCCGTCCGCCCCCAGTTGCATCATGAGCGCCGCGTCCGCGGGGGTCGCGACCCCCCCGGCGGCGAAGTCCACCACGGGAAGCCGGCCCAGCCGCCGGACGTCGGCGAGGACGGAGCGGATGCGCCTGGCGAGTTCGGCCGGAGGGATGGAGTGGGTGCCCGCCTGGGGCTTGCGGCGCTGGCCCATCCCATCCAGGACCCCGCGGTCCAACCGCTCGTAGCGCTCCATGAAGGCGCGGACCAGCCGGTCGAGGCCCGCCTTGTCGAGTTCCTGCGCGACGTGGATGCCGCGGGTCATGAGGCGGCGGTGCCTCACCGCCTCCGCGATGTCGCCGGTGCCCGCCTCGCCCTTGGTGCGAATCATGGCGGCCCCCTCGGCGATGCGCCGCACCGCCTCGCCCAGGTTCGTGGCGCCGCAGACGAAGGGCACCGTGAACCCCTCCTTGAAGACGTGGAAGTAGGGGTCGGCGGAGGTGAGCACCTCCGACTCGTCAATCATGTCCACGCCGAGGGCCTCCAGCACCTGCGCCTCGGCGGTGTGGCCGATGCGGCACTTCGCCATGACCGGAATCGTGACCGCGTCGATGATTTCCCGGATTTTCCGGGGGTCGGCCATGCGGGCCACGCCCCCGGCGGCCCGGATGTCGGCGGGGACCGCCTGGAGCGCCATGACCGCCACCGCCCCCGCCTCCTCGGCGACGCGCGCCTGGTCGGCGTTGGTGACGTCCATGATGACGCCCCCCTTCTGCATCGAGGCGAAGCCCCGTTTCAGGAGTTCCGTGCCGTGGCGGAGTTTGGAGAGGTCCGTGGGCATCTGGAGTGGGTAGGGCGGGGTCGGTAATTAAATCCCACGCGCCCCGGAGCGGGCCTCCAGGTTTTTGACGGGGGCGGGGAAACCGCCGCCCATGGCTCCTCCGGACGACCGCGCGCGGGAACGCGCCACCTGGTTCGCCCGCCTCTTCGAGAGCATGCCTTTCAACAGGCTGGCCGGGATCAGGGTCCTCGATATCGGGGAGGACCGCGCCCGGGTCTCCCTCCCATTCCGCCGGGAACTGGTGCGGACTGAGGGAGTGGTCCACGGGGGCGCCATCTCCGCGCTGGTGGACAACGCGGCGGCCCTGGCGGTCTGGTCCACCTACCCCGCGAACCCGAAGGCCGGGGTGCCCCGGGGGGCCAGCGTGGACATGAACCTGAGTTTTCTGGCGGCGGTCCGGGGCGAGGACCTCGTGGCCGAGGCCCGGGTCATCAAACGCGGCCAGACCCTGGTGTTCGCGGAGGTCGAGGTCACGACCCCGGCGGGGAAGCGGGTGGCGAAGGGGACGGTCACCTATCTGGTGAAGCAGTGAACCTTAAATAAGCGCAGCACATAGTTGCGCATAGTATGGCGGAGGCCACCACAATCCTGGTCCGCCGGTCCACCCGGGAGCGGTTGAAGCTGCTGGGCGCGAAGGGGGAGACCTACGACGCGCTCCTCTCCCGCCTCGCGGACATGGCCGAGGCGAGGGGTGCGGAGTGGACACTCCCCGCCCGCCGGCACCTCCGGGCTCCCTCTCCGCACCTCAAAGCCAAGGTGAAGCTGGAGGAGTGGGCCGTTCTTGATTGAGGTCCCCTACGTCCCCGCCGAGGGGGCACCGCCCATCCCGGTCCTCTACATCGCCCTTCGTCTGGACCGGCGGGTGGGGGGCCCCGCCCTCGTGGACACCGGATTTGACGGGGGACTCGTGGCGAACCGTGCCCTCGCGGCCCATTTGAGGGCGCGGAAACCCGCGGGCCGTGAGACCTTCTGGAGCGCGGGGGAGCCCCTGGAGTGCGATGTGTTCGAGGCGCCGGGGGAACTCTACCTGCCGGGGTCGAGGGCCCGGAAGAACCTCGGCCCGGTCCGGGTCTACGTGCCGCAGGAGGGGCGCCATCTCGGGGAGGAGGCCCTCGTGGGGCGGGAGGTGCTGAACCGGCTGGTCCTGCGGATGGACGGGAAGAGGGTCAGGGTGGAGTGAACGGGGCCGCCGGAGCGCGGGCCGAGCGGGCAAGAAAAACGGGGGAACGGCGAAGTTAAGCGGAACTTTCTTTAACCCTTCGCAGCGACCCTGCATGGAGCCATATGCTGACGAAGATGACCCTTCGGAATTTCAAGCGCTTCGGCAACGTAGAGATCGAACTCGGAAGCCCGGTGGTCTTCGTCGGTCCAAACAATTCGGGGAAGACCACTGCTTTGCAAGCTCTTGCTCTTTGGAATCTTGGATGTCGGCGTTGGCTTGAACGGCGCGGGAGCGAGTCCAAGGCAACGAAGCGGCCAGGAGTCACACTCAACCGTCGCGATCTGGTCAACCTCCCAACACCCGCCGCGAATTTATTGTGGCGAAATCTAAGAACTCAAGTAATTCAGCAATCTGGTGGGAAGGCCGAGAAAACCTCGAAGATTTACATCGACATTGTCCTCGAAGGTATCAATGAAGGTGCGGCTTGGAGGGCCGGTCTAGAGTTTTACTATGCGAATGAAGAATCATTCTATTGCCGACCACTTAGGCTTGACGACTCAGAGGAACCTAAGCGCATGACGATTCCCGATCACGTTTCAGAGATTCGCTTGGCTTATTTGCCCCCCATGTCTGGACTTGCAGCAACGGAAGACCGTCTTGATGAGGGGGCCATCAGTGTGCGTATTGGTGAAGGTCGCACGGCAGAAGTCCTCAGGAACCTCTGTCACGTCGTCCGCACCACTAAGCCCAAGGAATGGGACGAGCTCGTGCAAACTGTTCGGCGTATGTTCGGCGTTGTGGTTGAGCCACCAGAATACGTAGCTGAGCGGGGGCAAATCACGATGCGTTACCGCGACGAACACAATAATCTCCTTGATATTAGTTCAGCTGGGCGTGGGCTCCACCAAGCCCTCCTTATTCTTGCCTACATAGAGGCGAACCCGGGAGCGGTACTTCTACTCGACGAGCCGGATGCCCATCTTGAGATTTTGCGCCAGCGCGAAATCTACTCAATCCTCACCGACTTCGCGCGTCAAAAGGGAAGCCAGCTTGTCATCGCCTCCCATTCTGAAGTCCTGCTTACGGAAGCGCAAAAGAACCTCGTCGTCGCTTTCCTTGGGAAACCGAAGGCGACGACGAAGCACAGTGACGTGCTCAAATCTCTGCGGGACATCCCGTTCCATCAGTATCTTCAGGCCGAGGAACGCGGGTGGGTTCTTTACTTGGAAGGTCCAAGTGACCTCGAAGCTCTTCGCACTTTCGCTCGTCTCTTGAAGCATCCCGTTGCAGATGCCTTGTTGGACCCGTTCGTTCGCTACGTTGGAAACCAGCCGAATGAGGCAGAGAAGCACTTCTATGGATTGCAGGCGGCCGTTAGTCATTTCAAGGGAGTCGCACTTTTCGATAGATTGGACAGGGCTCTGAATACCGACCAAGCGCTTTTAGAGCTGATGTGGACACGGTACGAAATTGAAAATTACTATGCATTCCCAGTTACCCTTGAACGCTGGGCCGCTTCAACGCAGCCAAAAGGCCTTTTCAGATACGATGGGACCCCGGCACGCAAGGCACTCATGCAGGAATTAATCAAGGACCTCATTCCCAAGGTAGCCTTGGAGAATATAGAAGACCAATGGTGGGTTGATACCAAGATTAGCGAGCAGTTCCTTGAACGCCTTTTCAATTCGTATTTCCAACGGCTGAACCTCCCCGATCTAATGAGGAAAACCTCGTACCACGAGGTCGCATCGTTCGTGCCTCCTGAAATAATCCCTACAGAGGTCCGTGAAAAGTTGGATGCCATCGACAAGATTCGTAAGGCCGCCAAGCCGAAAGGCCTCCCTGGTGCAGACTGACGACTCCTCGGGAGTCCTCGTCAAACCCCCAGAGCCTTCCTCGCCCTCTCCACCCCGCCCTTCCTTCCGAGCGCCCCCTCCACCGCCGCCAGCCCCCTCACCAAGTCCTTCGCCGGCAAATCCCCCATGTGGGCAATCCGCACAATCTTCCCCTTCAGGGAGTCCTGCCCCCCCGCGATGGTCACGCCGCGCTTCTTTACCGCCGCCTTCAGCCCCTCCGGGTCGGGGGGCGCGAGGGCGGTCACGGTGTTCGAGTAGGCGCTCGGCCCCTCGGGCTGCGCGAAGAGCGGAACGCCCCAGGCCTCGGCCGCGGCGTGGACCGCCTTGGCCATCCTCTTGTGGCGGGCGATGCGCCGGGCGAGCCCCTCGCGCTTGATGATGCGCAGGGACTCCTGGAGGGCGAAGAAGAGCGGCACGGCCGGGGTGAAGGGGGTCTGCCCCTTCTCGGCCGATTTCTGGTAGGCCCGGAGGTCGAGATAGCGGGGCGCGCGTCCCCCCATCGAGTCCCACGTCCGCGAACTCACCGACACCGCCGACAGGCCGGGCGGGGCCCCGAGGCACTTCTGCGTCCCGACCACGCAGATGTCCACGCCCCATTTGTCCACCTCCACTTCGTCGCCCCCCGTGCTGGTGATGGTGTCCATGGCGACGAGGGCCCCATGCTCCCGCGCGAGGGCGCAGATTTCCGGGGCCGGGTTCCTCAGGCCCGTCGAGGTCTCGTTGTGGACGAAGGCGACCACCTTAGGCTTGTGCTGGGCGAGCAGCTCCCCAACCCGGCCCAAGTCGAAGGAGGTCCCCCAGGGCGCCTCGTAGGCTGCGGCCTCCCCCCAGCGGCGGGCAATCTCGTGGAACCGGGCCCCGAACTTGCCGTTGGCCAGGACGAGGACACGGTCCTCCGGGCCCGCGAGGTTCGAGAGGGCCGCCTCCATTGCTGCGCTTCCGGAGCCGGTGAGGACGAGCACGTCGTTCCTGGTCTTGAGGACCCGCTGGAGCCCTTCCCGGACCTCCCCCAGAATCTCCGCGAACTCCGGGCCCCGGTGGTTGATGATGGGGCGGGACATGGCGCGATAGACCGGGGGCGCCAGAGGGACCGGCCCGGGAATGAGGAGAAGGGGCTGTGGCATCGGGGGAAAGAGCCGCCCCCGGTTTTAAATGCCACGGAGACCCAGCGGTCCGGACAGGGATGAAACTCATCGAGTGGAGCGACGCCCGCGTCCGCGCGCGCCTCGACGGGCAGGACATGGTGGCCCTCGCCTGCGGGCCGGGGCGCGTGGAGGCCGCGGAGGGCGGCCGGCGCGCGGTGGTGGCCGCGGTGGGCTTGGGCCGCGTCGAGGCCTACCTCGACCGGCTCGTCCGGGCGGCCCCCGAGACGGCCTGCCACCGGGAGGCCATGGAGTCGGGCTTCGCCATCTTCGAGGCCGAGCCGGAGGCCCGCGCGGAGGTGTGGATTCCGTGGCCGGTGTTCGAGCGCCTGTTCCTGCGGGGCGGGGGGCGCCGGGAGTTCCGCGCGCCGGTCCGCATCCGCTCCCGGGGCTATGAGCCCGCCTGGGCCTCGGAATGGCGCGCGGCCGTCGAGTTCCCCCCGCGCCGGGAGTATGCGGCGGCGGCCGAGTTGCTGGAAGCTGGCGGGAGGAGCAGGAAATCTTTATAACCGCACTTTGCGACCCACATTATTCACGATGAAAAGCACCACTCCGGAGAGGTGAGGAGGTCTCGCGCGCCATGGTGGACATCGACCTGACCCCCATCCAGCGGGAGATTCTCATGGCGCTCATCTCCATCTACCACCAGAAGCGCGAGGCGGTGAAGGGCGAGGGCATCGCCAAACTCATCGACCGGAACCCGGGGACGGTCCGGAACCAGATGCAGGCCCTCAAGAGCCTCGGCCTCGTGGAGGGCGTCCCGGGCCCCAAGGGCGGCTACAAGGCCACCGCCCGGGCCTACCAGGCCCTCACCCTCGACGTCCTCGACAAGGAGGCGGTGGTCCCGGTCCGCCGGAACGGCGAAGTGGTCAAGGACCTGTTCGTGGAGGAGATTTCCTTCACCACGCCCCGCCACCCCAAACTCTGCTCCGGGGCCTTCCGCATCATCGGCAGCATCCGGGACTTCAACTCCGGGGACAAGATTGAAATCGGCCCCACGCCGGTGAACAAACTGGTGGTCCGCGGCGAGGTCACCGGCCGGGACGACACCACCAACACCCTCCTCTGCGCCATCAGCGAGATGATTTCCCTGCCCAAACGGCCGGTCGGGGACTACGCGGAGGCGGACCTGGTGACGCTCTCCCCCGCGGCCACGGTCCGGGAGGCCGCCCGCATCCTGGTCCAGAGCCGCCTCGGCTCCGCGCCCCTCATCGACAACGGGTTGCCGGTGGGCATCGCGAGCCTCAAGGACGTGGCCCGGGCCGCCGCCGAGGGGAAACTGGACGCCCCGATTCGGGAGTTCGCCGAGAAGGAGGTCCTCCAGATTGACGCCTCCCAGCCGGTCCGCGAGGCTCTGAAGATGATGAACCAGAAGGACGCGGACTCCATCCTCATCACCGCCAACGGCGCCCACAAGGGCCACGTGACCCGGGCCCGCCTCCTCAGCGAGTGGGTGGTGTATTAGGGGACCGCTTCCCGGATCTCCGCCGGAACCGCTCCGTCGCGGCCACGAGGGGGTGGGTGGCGTCGTCCACAACCCGCATCTCCGCCAGGTTCCCGAGTTGGGCTCCTTCGAGGCCCGTGGGCCGGTCCGCGTCGAGGTCGAAGACGTAGGCGTCCACGGTCCGCCGCTGGAGGCGGAGGGCCGCCACGGCCCGGTGGTGGCCGTCCACGAGCAGGTTCCGGGACGGGGTCCGGACCACCATCACCGGCTCGGCGAGGCCCCGCTCGATTTCATAGACGCGGCCCTGGAGTTCGTCGGCGTAGATTTTGGCCTGGGTCGGGACCAGGTTCTCCACGGGGACCCGCTCCCGGCGGAGCCGGACCCGGAACCCGCGACGGAGGAGGTGGTGGCGGATGTCGGCCACCTTCCTCTCGTTCACCCGCTCGATCTGGGAGCGGAGGACGTCGATGTTGGTCACGATGCCCACGAGGCGCCCGCCGCCGTCCACCACCGGCAGTTTGGAGATGCCGGCCCGGAAGATGACCCGGGCGGCGTCGGCCAGGTCCATCTCCGGGTGGGCCACCAGGGGGCCCGGCGTCATGGCCCGGGCCACCGGCTCGTGGAGGTCCCGGAGCAGGAGGTCCTTGGAGGAGATGTATCCCACCAGCCGCCGGCCCCGGCTCACCACCGGAAAGCCGTCGTGGCCGCTCTCCCGGATGCGGTGGATGACCCGGGCCACCGTGTCCTCGGGCCGGACGAAGACCACCCGGTGGCTCATGTATTCCTGGACCTTGGGGCGGAGGGGCTTCATGGCCGGCGCCACACCTCCGCGCCCTTCCACGAGATGGACCGGACCCGGTGGTATGGGATGGCGGTCTCCCCGTGCCGCCCGGAGATGTAGAAGAACCCCCGCTCCAGGCGCAAGACCTCCTTTCCCGCGATGCGCCGGCAGGTGTCCTCCCGGCCGGCTCTGTGGAGAATGGCCACTTCGACGTCGTCGAGGCCGCCGGTCCCGGAGCCGCCCGGTGGATGCCGGAACCGGATTTCGTTCAGGACCTCCCGGGGCGTCCGGCCCCGGACAACCCGGTTCGCGCCGGAGAACTCAAAGGGCTGCTCGGGCCCTCCAGCCCCTCGCGACGGACGATCCCGCTCCACGCAATTGCTTTTCCACCCAACCTTCATGAACCCTCCCGTTTCCCAAAACGGGAGATAAGGTTATAAAAGGACCGCGAGGTAATCTGCCACCGCATGGGCAAGCGCATCCGCTCCCGGCGGCGCGGCCGGGGAACCCACGTGTGGAAGGCCCTCTCCCACCGCTTCAAGGCCGACGCCAGCCATCCCCCGCCCGGGACCCCCCTCCAGGGGACCGTGATCTCGGTGGAGCACGACCCCGCCCGCTACTCCCCCGTGGCCCGGGTGGCCCTCGACGGGGGCGGGACCCTCTACACCCTGGCCCGGGAGGGCCTGGCGGTGGGCGACCGGCTCTCCTGGGGAGGGGCCGCGACGGCCCCCGGGGCGACCGCGGAACTCGGGGCCATCCCGGACGGGACCGAGGTCTTCAACGTCGAGTTGCGGCCGGGCGACGGGGGGCGCTTCGCACGGACCTCCGGGTCGCGGGCCCTGGTGGTCTCCCACGAGGAGGGCAAGGTCGCGGTCCAACTGCCGAGCGGCACCATCCACTGGCTCCCCTCCCGCGCCCGGGCCACCGTCGGCATCGTCGCGGGCGGAGGGCGCACCGACAAGCCCCTCCTCAAGGCGGGGGCCGGCTTCTACAAGAACCGCACCAAGGGGCGCATGTGGCCCTACGTCCGGGGCATCGCGATGCGGGCGGTGGACCACCCCTTCGGGGGCGGCCGCCACCAGCACGTGGGCCGGCCCAAGACCGCGAGCCGCGGCGCGCCTCCGGGCCGAAAGGTGGGCTCCATCGCCGCCCGGCGCGGAGGTAAAAGATAATGGCCGACAAGCCGGGGGCGGCTCCGGCTGCGGGCGAGGCCAAGCCGAAGGAGGCCAAGCCCAAGGAGGCGGCCAAGTCGAAGGAGGCCCCCCGGCCGAAGGAGCGGGTGAGGAAATCGGTCCTCGAGAAACTGCAAAGGGCGCCCCGGCGCAAGGGCGAATTCTCCTACCGGGGCTACACCCTCGAGCAGCTCCGGGCCATGGACCTGGAGGCCCTCGCGGAGGTCCTGCCCTCCCGGGCCCGGCGCAAACTCGCGCGGGGGCTGAGCGCCGAGGAGCGCCGGCTCTTGGACAAGGTCCAGGGGAACGGCGAGGGCGGGTCGGCGGCGTTGAAGACCCACCTGCGCCGGATGGTCGTCCTCCCCGCCATGGTGGGGAAGGAAATCCAGATTCACGACGGAAAGGCGTTCCAGAAGGTCGCCATCCTCCCCGAGATGATCGGCCACTACCTGGGGGAACTGGCGTTGACGAGGAGGCGGGTGAAGCACGGGGCGGCGGGCATCGGCGCGACACGCTCGTCCAAGTTCATCCCGTTGAAGTAATGGGCCGGGACAAGTTCGGGCTGGAGTTTCCGCCGGAGAAGACGGCCCGGGCCCTCGCCCACGAACTCCACATCTCGCCCAAGCACGCCATCGAGATCTGCAAGGAACTGAAGCACAAACCCCTCGGAAGCGCCAAGACCCTCTTGGAGGACGTGGCGGCCCTGAAGCGGGCCATCCCGATGCGGCGCTACAACCACGACGTGCCCCACCAGCCGGGGACGGGGCCGGGGCGCTACCCGAAGCGGGCGGCCACGGAACTGCTGAAACTTCTGGAGGACGCCGAGAGCAACGCCGAGTACAAGGGCCTCGACACCGAGCGGCTCGTGGTCGCCCACATGGCGGCCCGCCGGGGGCGAGTGCTCCAGGGCTCCACCCCCCGGGCCTACGGCCGGTTCTCCGCCAAGAACGTGGAGACGGTCACCGTCGAGGTCGTGCTCGAGGAGACGGGCGAGGAGGGCGAGGCGGTTTCATAATGGTCGTGGAGCGCAAGTTCATCGAGGACTCCCTGCGCGAGGTCAGCATCCACGAATACTTCGCGTCGCGCCTCTCCAAGGCGGGCTACGACGGCATGCAGGTTTCCCGGACTCCTCTCGGGACGCGGGTCACCATCCACGCGGAGCGGCCGGGGATGATTATCGGCAAGGGGGGAAAGGTCATCAAGAACCTGACCGAGGACCTGAAGACCTACTTCAAGTTCGAGAACCCCCAGATCGACGTCCAGGAGATTCCCAAGCCCGAGTTGAGCGCCCGGGTCATGGCGAACCGCCTTGCCCACGCCATGGAGCGGGGCTGGCACTTCCGCCGGGCGGGCTTCATGATTCTCCAGCAGGTCATGGACGCCGGGGCCCTCGGGTGCGAGGTCACCATCACCGGCAAACTGACCGGCCCCCGGTCCCGGCGGGTGAAGTATGTCCGGGGCTACGTCTCCCACTCCGGCCAGCCCTCGGAGGCGGTCAAGAAAGGGGTCGCCGCCGCGCGGCGGAAGGAGGGGGCCCTGGGGATCAAGGTCCGCATCCTTCCGCCCGGGGTCCTGCCCGGGACGTTCCAAATCAGGCGGCCGGAGGAAGCTGCCCCCGCCGCTCCCGCCCCCGCGGCCCCGGCCGGGCCTCCTGCCGCCGAGCCGAAGAAGGGGGAGCCCCCGGCCTCCTGACCATGGCCATCTATCGCGCCGGGGAAATCCGCAAGATGTCCCCCAAAGAGAGGGGCGAGAAGCTCGACGAGTTGCGGGCCGAACTCCTCCGGGAGCACGGGGTCAAGGCGGCCGGCGGCGCCCCCAAGAACCCGGGGCGCATCCGGGCCCTCCGCAAGACCATCGCGCGCCTGCTGACCATCGGGGTCGTGGAGGCCCCGAAGGCCCCCCCGGCCGCGCCCAAGCCCCCCGCCGGCCCCGCCAAGGCCCCCGCGAAGAAGCGCGCCGCCAAACCACCTCCCGCTTCCCGGAAGGCGAAAGCACCCGGCGCAAAGGCCCCGCGCCGGAAGACTTAAATGCGGGAGCCCGATACCCAACCTCAAGGAATGAAACTCCAGGGGTGTAGATAGTCCTTGGCCGTTTGCGAGAGGTGCGGGCTGCCGGAAGACCTCTGCGTCTGCACCGAAATCAGCAAAGAGAGCCAGAACCTCCGCATCTACACCCACGAGCGCCGTTTCAAGAAACTGATGACGGTCATCGAGGGCTTCGACAAGTCGGTGGACCTGAAGAGCCTCTCCCGCGAACTCAAGAGCAAGTTCGCCTGCGGCGGGACCATCAAGGAGGGAACCATCGAGTTGCAGGGGAACCACGCCGAGCGGGCCCGGAAGCTCTTGGAGACCATGGGATACTCGGTCATGGATCTGGGGATGAAGGTGGACGAGAGCCGGCAGCCCCAATAGGTCCGTTCTCGGTGCTTTATCTATCCTCGGGACACCTTCGGAGGAACGGCTCTATGGACCCCGCCGAACTCATCGGAGCCCAGGTGGAGGTGGTGGAGAGCGCGAACCCCTCCCTCTGCGGCCTCGCCGGGCGCGTCGTGGACGAGAGCATGAAGACCCTCCTCGTGGAGCCGGGCCGGGGAGCCCGGCCGCGCCGCGTCGCCAAGGCGGCATGCCGCTTCCGGTTCACTTGGCCGGGCGGCCGGACGGTCGAAATCGAGGGGCGGGAACTGGTCGGGCGCCCCGAAGAGAGACTTTATATCCGCCCGAAAGCATAGCCGCGGCAGCCCATGGCGGCAGGACGCGATATCGGCATCGGGGTCCCCCTTCCGACCCGGGAGTGCGCCGACCCCCGCTGCCCCTTCCACGGGACGCTTCCGGTCCGGGGGGCGGTTCTGGAGGGGACCGTGGCGAGCGACAAGATGGCGGGGACCGTGGTCATCCAGCGGGAGTATCTCCGGTTCATCTCCAAGTTCGAGCGCTACGAGCGGCGCCGGACCCGGATGGCGGCCCACAACCCCCCCTGCATCGGGGCCCGGGCGGGCGACCGGGTGGTGGTGGCCGAGTGCCGGCCCCTGAGCAAGACCACGAAGTTCGTGGTGGTCCGGCGGTTCGGGGAGCCCGAAGCGCCCCCTGCGCCTGCGGCCGCGCCCGCCGGGGAAACCTCGGAGTAGGCCGAAGAGGAGGCGCAGCCGGAGCCCGAACGAAAGAATAAGGAAGCCAAGCCTAAGAAAGCCAAGGCGAAAGAGCCGAAGAAGAAAGACGCGAAGAAGGGCAAGGGGGCGAAGAAGAGGAAATGAAGGGATTGAAGTCCACCATCCCCCGGGCGCTGCCCGCGGGGGCCCTCCTCGAGGTGGCCGACAACACCGGCGCGCGCTCCATCGCGATTTTCCAGGTGAAGGGCTACCGGGGCGTGAAGCGGCGCTACCCCGCGGCCGGCATCGGGGACCTGGTGATTGCCTCGGTCAAGCGGGGAACCCCCGAGATGCGGAAGACGATAGTCCACGCGGTGATTCTCCGCCAGCGCAAGGAGTTCCGCCGCGCCAACGGCCTCCGGGTGAAGTTCGAGGACAACGCCGCGGCTATCACCGACGAGAAGGGGGAGCCCAAGGGGACCGAAATCAAGGGGCCGGTGGCCCAGGAGGTCGTGGAGCGATACTCGAAGGTGGCGACCATCGCATCCATCATCGTCTGACCATGCCCGTCCTCTCCCGCCAGCCGAGGAAGCAGCGCCTGTTCCGGCACCGCGCGCCCCTCCACATCCGCCACAAATTCGTCCGGGCCCACCTCAGTCCGGCGCTCCGGAAGGAGCACGGCCACCGCTCCGTGCGGGTCTCCAAAGGGGACACCGTCCGGGTGATGCGCGGCGACTTCGCGGGCCGGGAGGGGGTGGTCCAGAGGGTGGACCTCCGGGAGGGGCGGGTGGTCGTGGAGGGCATCGTAATCGCCAAGGCGGACGGGACCGAGAAGGCCCGGCCCCTGAACCCGGGCGCCCTGATGGTCACCAAACTCGAACTCAAGGACAAGGTCCGGGCCAAGCGCCTCAAGGTCCCCGGCGCGGCTCCCGCGAAAGAGGGGCCATGACCCACCAGAAGCGGCTGGCCGCCCCCCGGTCGTGGACGGTCCCCCGCAAGACCCACGTCTGGGCCATCTCCCCGAGGCCGGGGCCCCACGCCCGGGAGCGCTCCATGCCCCTGGGCCTCTTCCTCCGGGACGTGCTCCGCCTCGGGGAGACCCGCCGGGAAATCCAGCAGATGCTCCACGCGGGCCGGGTCCTGGTGAACGGGCTCCCCTGCAGGGACGTCCGGCGGCCCGTGGGATTCTTCGATGTCCTCTCTCTTCCAGCCCTCGGCAAGCACTACGTGGTGGTCCCGGACGGCCGGGCCCGCCTGCGGTTGCGGGAGGTCCCGGCGGAGACGGCCAGGACCAAACTCAGCCGGGTCGCGGGCAAAACGGTCGTCACGGGGGGCAAGGTCCAGCTCCACCTCTTCGACGGGACCAACCTCCTGGGGGCGCAGGGGTTCAAGTCGGGGGACGGGCTCGTCCTCTCGCTTCCCGACCGGAAGGTGGTGCGCCACTACCCGCTGAAGCCCGGGACCCGGGTCTTCATCGCCGGCGGCGCCCGGTCGGGGGCCCTCGGGAACCTGGAGGAGGTCCGGACGATGCGGGGCTCCGCCCCGGACGTGGTGCGCATCTCCGGGGTGGCTGGCCACGAGGGGCCCCTGGATACCATTGAGAACTACGTGTTCCCCGTCGGGCCCGAAGAGGAGAAGTTCCTGGTTCTGCCCGCGGCGGCCGGAGAAGTGAAAGGGTCGCTCGGGTTCTCACGACGGACGACTCCGCTGCCCGCGGAGGAGGAACATGGGAACTGAACCGGCCGCGGCCCCGGCTCCGGTTTCCGCCGGGCCCGGAAATGTGATGCGGCGCCCTCGTTTGGCCAAAGTGGTCGTTAACATGGGCGTCGGCGAGTCGGGCAAGCGCCTCGCCAACGCCGAGGCGATTCTCC
>CAZANW010000020.1:0-12603 GCA_964486625.1 uncultured Halobacteria archaeon | reverse complement strand
AACATGGGCGTCGGCGAGTCGGGCAAGCGCCTCGCCAACGCCGAGGCGATTCTCCAGACCCTCACGGGACAGAAACCCGTCCGGACCATCGCCCGCAAGACGGTCTTCAAGGCCCGGCGGGGCGAGCCCATCGGCGCCGTGGTCACCCTCCGGAAGAAGCGGGCCCGGGAGTTCCTCGAGAGGGCCCTGAAGGCGGTGGAGGACCGCCTCCCCGAGCGGGTCTTCGACGGGCAGGGCAACTTCTCCTTCGGCATCGAGGACCACACCGACTTCGGCCTGCGCTACGACCCCGACGTGGGCATCTTCGGCATGGACGTCTCCGCAGCACTGGAACGCCCGGGCTACCGGGTGGCCCGGCGGCGGCTCCGGCCCCGGCCCATCCCGAAGAGCCACCGCGTGACGCGGGAAGAAGCCATCGAGTTCGTGAAGGACGCGTTCGGGGTCTCCGTCGAGTAGCGCGGTCAGCCGCCGAAAAGGGGCGCCAGGGGATTGATTCCCTCCATCCCGGCAAACAGCCACGCCGCGTAGGCGACGGAGACGACGCCCGCCACCAGGGTGGCGAGGTCCCGGGTCCACTCCCCGCCCCTGCGGACCAGGGGATAGGTGAGGCCGACGCCGAACAGGAGCATGCCGAGGAGGGCACCGATGCTGAAAATGGCCACTCCCACGAGGAGGCCCGACAGGGTCGTGACCGCGAGAGCGGTGGTGGCGAGGAGGAAAATCTCGTCGTTGCTGGCAAGGCCCTGGACGAGCCCGATTCCGTAGAGGCCGAGGTGGCTCTTGTAGCGCGAGAGATGGATGTGGAGGTGGGCGTGCTCCGCGGACCACCGCCCGAGCCGGTGGATGTGGCCGTGCTCGTGGCCCCACCGCCTCCGGACGAAGGCGAGAATCCGCCAGGCCCCCAGGACCAGGAGCAGCACGGCCACGATCATGTCCATCCGGTCCAGCACGTTGCCCAGGAAGGCCTCCTTGGCGAACCATATCATCAGCGTGATGGTGATGGCGGTGGTCTGGTGGCCCGCGAGCCAGAAGGGGACCAGGGTCGCGGTCTTCCGTAGGGAGTTGCTGCCGACCAGGATGTTGCCGACCGCCACGAGGTGGTCGGCGTCGTAGGCGTGCTTGCCCCCGAGGCCCATGGCGAGGGCGACGAACGGGAACGGGAGCGTCATACTTTTTCGTAGATGTTTCATACTCCCTTTAAACCTTTTCGTGCGCTCGGGCGCGTTTCGCGGTTCCGAAACATTTTTCGCCCACTTCTCCACGGGGGAGCATGCAGCGCGTTACGGTTTCCGTCCCCGAGGACCTCCTCGCGGCCTTCGAGGAGACGATGACCGGCCTCGGCCACAAGGACCGCTCCAAGGCGGTCCAAGCGGCGATGCAGCACTTCGTCTCCGAGCACCAGTGGCGCCTTGGCCGGGGAAGGGGGGTCGGGGCCCTCCTCGTCCTCTACGACTCCCGGGTCCGGGGGCTGGAGGATGCGCTGGTGGAGATTCAGCACCGCCACGGAGACCTGGTGACCGCGACCCTCCACCTGCATCTGGAGAAGGAGAATTGCCTGGAACTCATCGCGGTGAAGGGCTCCGCGGCCCGCCTCCGGGCCATGACCCGGGATTTGACCTCCCGGCGGGGAGTCAAGCAGGTCAAACTGACGGTCGTTTGAGCGGGAGAAAGATGGGGAGAGGAGATGGGGGGCACCCTCTCCCAAATCCGAGGGATGCTATCCTTTCCTGCGCCTCAGGAGCACGAGGGCCACCCCCGCCGCCCCCACGATGGCGGCGACCCCCACCCCGAGGAGGGGAGTCGAGGAGAGGCCGCCCGTGATGATTTCCCGGGGCGGCGGGGCGCTCCCCGGTCCCGGCAGGGGAATCTCGGGGCCGGAGGGGGCGCCCGGAGCCAGGCTGACCGTCGGCAGGGTGATGGCGAAGAGGCTCACCCGGGCGTCGGGGCTCCGCTCCCCAGCGATGGCGAAGATGCTGAAGCCGGGCGTGATGCTCCGGAAATAGATGTAGTCGCCGTCCTCCCTCACCTTGGTCGTGGGCAGGGCCTTCCAGACCAGTTTGCCGTTGTCCACGAGGTATTTCTGGAGCGCCACCCCGTCCGCGGAGGCCCCCTCCAGGGCGGCCTTCGGCACCTTGAAGGAGATGGTGGCCTCTTGGATGTTCGCCTCCTTGCCGATGTTCTCCGTCCGGATGGCGAGGTATTTGTTGACCAATCCCGCGGGGTCGGCGGGGACCTCCTTGGGTTTCGAGGCCAACTGATAGGAGGTGACGCCCACGTTGGAGGCGGAATCCTTCAGCGTGAAGGTGACCTGGGACGTGACGGTCTTCGTGAAGTCGAGGAGTTGCGGGGCGCCCTTGGAGACGAAGGGGATGGACTTCTCCTCCGAGACCTCGACGAGGAGGGTCAGGAGCCCCATCAGCGGGTCGTTGAGGATGACCTTCTTCTCCTCCGGGGGGGCCGCGCCGCCGCCGGAAGGGCCCCCACCGCCGGGGGGGCCGCAGTTCACAGTGCAGCCTCCGCCGCCGGGGAGGGAAACCTGGCTGGTCGTGCTCCGGCTGATTTCCTTCTGCCCGGTGGCGCGCACGCTGACCGAGTAGGCGCACCCGCCCGTCTTCTGGACCAAGTCCCACAGGGCGGAGCGGGAGGCCCCGTCGGGAATGGCCCCGAGGGTGCGGGTGGTGGCCTGGTCGGCGGGGTCGAGGGTGCAGGTGGTGTCGAGCGTGACGCGGGCGCTGGAGAGGTCCCCCGCCGCCGTCACCTGTGCGAAGACCTGGAACGGTTTGTTGGCGTCGAGGGTCCCCGGCGGGTCCTGGGTCACGGTGAGCTGGAAGGTGGAGGCCTTCACCACGACGCCGGAGGCGTCCCCCGCGACGCCGTTCGCGATGACCGACTGGAAGGTCTGGTCCCCCGCCTTCCGGGCCTTGATGCCGGTGAAGACCGCCGTGGTAGACTGGCCCTGGCGCAACTGGACGTCGGACACGACGCCGGTGGTGCTCGACTGCTCGGCCCAGTCGCCCGCCAGGAGCCGGATGTCGTTCAACTGGGCCGTGGCGGTCCCGGTGTTGGTGATGGTGACTTGGCAGAGGAAGGGCTCGCCCACCAAGACGTGGAGGACCGAGGTGGTGTCGCTCCCTCCCACGGCGCACTTGAAGTTGCTGAGGCTCACCTGGGCGGAGGCGGCGGAGGCGAGGGCGAGGAGCGCCACGACCAGCACCAGAATCCGCAGCCTCATGGCAGAACCACCCCCGTCCGGGCCGCGTCGTGCCGGAAGGTGGGCCAGGGCGTCCTCGCGGCGCCGGGAGAGAGGTTGGAGCCGGTGTCCTCGACCAACCAGAGGACGTCGGGCGCCCTCCAGGAGACGAAGACGACCTCCAGTTTCCCGTCGTTGTCGATGTCGGCCACCGAGGGGGAGGTCCGCAGGGGCCCGGGGCCCTGGAACCGGTCCACCAAACTCCCATCCGTGCCGTTGAGGAGGTAGAGGTAGCCGTCCTCGGAACCCACGTAAACGTCCCTCTTGTTCCCGGCGGCCTGGGAGTCGTTCCGGGCCGCGAGGGCGGGCGAGGAGCGGACCGCGCCCCCGGTGGCGAAACTCCAGACCTGGGAGACGGTGTTGGTGCCGGGGTTCCACCGCAGGGCGTAGACCTTCCCGTCGTCGCTGCCGACCACAATCTCCTTGCCCGTCCCGCCCGCCGGGGTGGTGTTGCCCACGGCCGGCGAGGAGAGGACCGGGCCGCCGGTGGCGAACGCGGCGACCTCCGAGGAACCGCTGATGACGCCGTCGCTGTTCAGGTCGCCCCGGATGACGACGACGTTGCCGGTGGCTGTCCCCACGACGACCTCATTCTGCCCGTCCCCGTCGAAGTCGGCGATGGCCGCGCTCGACTCGATGCCCTTGGTGCCCAGGTCGCTCACGTAGGCCGTCCCCGCGTCATACTGCCACACCTTCTGGCCCGTCGTCCCGTTGATGGCGTAGAGTTTGCCGTCGTCGGAGCCGATGACGACCTCGGGCCGGGAGTCGCCGGAGACGTTGCCCATGGCCGCGGTGGCAATGACGCTGCCGCCCGTGTCGAACTTCCAGAGGACGTCCCAGTCCTTGCCCTCCTTGCCCGCGCCATACCAGTACCAGGAGGTGTCGGTGTTCTTCGAGGGCCCGTCGTCCACGCCGTTCGGCGCGCCCTTGAAGGCCCAGACGGAGCCGTAGGGGTTGTTCCCCGCCACAATCTCGAGGCCGGGCAGGCTCGCGTTCAGGTCGCTCACCGCGGGGCTGGAGTGCCAGAGGAAGGAGCCGCCGGTGGCCGGGGGCGAGGGGAAGGTCCAGAGGTAGTTCGAGGAGTTGAAGGTGGTGCTGTTGACATACTGCCAGACCTCCATGTTCCAGCCGCTGGTGGTGCCGCCGACAATCTCACGGGAGTTGTACATCTTCAGGACGCGCCACTGGTAGTCCACGCCGGCTCCGGTGTAGCCGGTCCCGGCCACGACCATCTGGCCCAGGGAATCTATCGCGATGGCCCGGGCGTCGCTCCCGTTCACCTGCGGCGGGTCCGCGTAGGCGCCGTCCGGGACGCCTCCGGGCGCCAGCTTCTGGACGCGCCACCGGGCGCTGCCGGAGCCTGCGGGCTCGTCGTAGCCGGCGACCCAGAGGCCGCCGTCGGGGTCCAGGGCGACGGCCTGGGCCCGGTTCTGGGCACCACCGGGGTTGCTGGTGTAGAGCCAGCCCGCCGTCCCGTCTGCGTTGAGTTGCCGGACGCGCCACTGGGTGTCGCTGCCGCCGACGGTCTCGTATCCGGCAACGTAGGCGTTGCCCGCCCCGTCCACGGCAATCCCCTTCGGCTCGTCGGCGTTGCCGGAGGGGTTCTCCGTCCAAGACCAGAGCTTCGAGCCCGTGGGGCCGAGCTTGGTCACGTTCCACGAGCCGTCGCCGAAGAGGTCCACCACGCCCGCCAGGTAGATGTTGTCCCCACCGTCAACCGCGATGGCATTCACTTGGTCCGCCCCGGTGGTCTGGTTCACGCTGTAGTTCCACGCCGCGGCCCCGGCGGGAGTGATGGCCCGCAGGTTCCACCGGTTGTCGTTGCCCCCCGCGGTCTTGGTGTCGTAACCGGCCACGAAGACGTAGCCGGTGCTGTTGACCGCGATGGCTTGGGGCGCGTCGGTGTAGGGGCTCGGGTTCTCCACGTAGGTCCAGACGACGCCGCCGGCCGGGCTGAACTTCGTCACGTTCCACCGGGACTCGCCCGGAAGCCTCTCCTCCATGGCCGCATAGACGTTCCCGCCGTTGTCGAGGGCGAGGGCGTAGATGCGGTCCCAGCCCGCCTGGCCGGGGAACTTGTAGTCCCAGACGGCCGCCCCGCCGTTCGGGGGCAATTTGACCAGCCGCCCGCCATCGTCGCTGCCGCCCACGTTGTACCACCCGCCCACGTAGATGTTCCCCGTCGAATCCACAACAACGGATGTGGCGATGTCTGCGCCCGGCGAGGGGTTATCGGCTTGGTCGAACCGCTTGACGGTCGAGTTCCCGCCGTAAACGTCCGCCACCGCCACGCTCGTCCTCGCCTCATCGGTCCGGGTGTCCTTCGCGCCGAGGAGGCCCAGGCTGGAGTCGAAGACGCGCCAGATGCCGTTGGCGTACTTGCAGGGCCCGGACCAGTTCAACTCGGGGTAGCAGTTGGCGTATTCGTCGCTCCCGGTCACGATTTCCATTAACCCGTCCGCGTCGAGGTCGGCGAGGGTCGGAGAGGCCCCGAAGGACATGCGGTTCCAGACGCCGGGCATGAAGGAGTAGGAGGCGTTGGCGGCCAGGACGCCCCTCTCGCCCTTCGGCTGGTCGAACTGGGCGGAGCCGTAGAGGCCGAGCGCCTTCTCCCACCACTGGTCGAGGGGCTGTTGCGGAGCGCCGTTGCACGCCGGGAAGGGCGGGAAGAAGCAGGGGTTGGGGGTCGCGTTCCACAGCCGGATGTTCCGCAGGTAGAGCTGGGTTCCGGGGGGCAGCCCTGCGCTCCGGATGGCGCCGCCGGGGAAAGTCAGGTTCACCTGGACGACCCCGGGCGCCCCGTAGGTCGTCGAGTTGTTGGCCGGGGCCAGGGGCTGCCACGACACGTTGCTGTAGAGGTCGGCGGTCAGGGTGTAGGTCCCCGGCTCGTTGATCTGGACCTCCACGGTGGCGTTCAGGAAGTCGAAGCCGCCGCCGTTCACGTCCGTCGGGTAGTCCGCGGTCACGGGCGGCTTGGCCGTGAACTTGGCTCCGGGGGCGTGGAACTGGGAGGAATCGAAGGTCCCGAGGACGGCCCGGTCGCGCCAGTCGAGGTTGAGGCAGCACAGGGCGGTCTGCAGGTTGAGCCCGGTCAGGGTGAGGTTCTTGTTCACGTAGCCGCCCGACGCGAGGGGCTTGCCGTCGAACTCCAGCACAGCCTCCGCGGTCTGGGGCGGGGGGACCGACAGCGCCGTCACGGTGCCGTTGCTCTCGCCGTTGCAGACGAGGGTGTAGGGCCCGGGGATGAGGCCGGCCATCGCGGCGGTGGTCACGTTCAGCGTGATGGAGAACGGGCCGCTGGCTTGCGTCTGCGTGTTGACCTGACCCATGAGGGCGCCCGCGGCGCAGGGGTTCCTGCCTCCGTCCGAGCCTGTGAGGCCCATGAATGTGACGTCCTGGTCCCCGATGACGAAGGTGGTGTTGTTCGGGAGCTGGACGCTTCCCGGGGTGGAGGTTGAGGAGACCCGTTTGGGAGCGTAGAAGTTGTAGGAGGGGGCGTTGAAGGTGGTCCAGTTGCAGCCGACCCACACCCCCCAGTCGTCGCCGTAGAGGCAGCCGTTGATGGAGTAGAATCCGCCGGTCCGGACCAGGAGGCCCACCCGGGCCTGGACCACGTCGATTCCCGCAGCTGCGGCGGTCCCGTTGGCATACCTCCCCGTCCAGGAGTAGGCGCCGCTGAAGGCGGCGGGGAGGGCGCTGGGGTCGAGCACCGTGACCTCCCCCGTCTCCGCGCTCGCCACCTCGACCCCCGCGCCGCTGAGCGCCTTCGCCCGGAGTTTGTAGGCCCCCGCGGAGAGATTGGCGATGGACCAGCCCACGCCCCACCCGTTGTTGCACCATTGGGTGCTGTAGTTCCCGATGAGGGTGTCGGCGTCCGTGTAAACGGGGCCCGCGTTATAGTAGAACCGCACCTCCTTGGCGTCGCAGTTGGGGTCGTCGAAAGTGTTGGCGTTCACCTGGACGAACCCCTTGATTTGCTCGCCGCCGAGGGGGTAGGAGAATGCGAGGCCCGGGACCACGATGTTGAACCAGGGCCAAATCTCGCCCTTGGAAGCCCCGCTCTGGACCGTGATTTCCGCCCCGTAGTCCCCCTTCGTCCAGCCGCCGTCGGGCGGGTCCACCCTCAGATAAACCCCGGGGTCGCAGATGTCGCCCGTGACGTTGGCCGTGGTGGCGTTGGAGAGGTGGAGCCTGCCGGGCGACACGGTGACGAAGTTCGGGGCGTAGCCCGACTCCTTCCAGTTCACTGTCCTGACCCCGGCCACCGAGAAGCAGACGGGCTGGCCGCCCTTCGTCACGGCGGGACTGGAGAAGTTGAAGAAAACGGGCTGGTCCTTGTTGTAGGCCCACGACGCGGGCCACGCGTTGCCCTGCAGCCCGACCGCATTGAAGGAGGCCCATATCTCGGGCCCCTCCGTGAACTGGAGGGAGAGGGAGTGGGAGCCGATGTCCCACGCTCCCGGGTCGGTGCCGGAGGGGTTGACCTCGATCCACTGGGTCCCGGTGACGGTGGAGTTGGGGCTGGCGAAGGTGCGGGGAACGGGCCAGTTCTCGGACACCTTGGCGAGGTGTCCCGTGGCGTCGCTCATGTCCGTGGGGTTCTCCAGCCGGACCTGGACGAGGACCTTCTTCCCGGTGTCCACGTTGACGGGCCAGACGCCGGGGCAGCCGGCCTGCCCCTCCTCCTTCACGCAGAGCACGCTCGCCCGGTAGGGGACGGCGTTGAACCAGGCCCACCCCTCGGCGGTCCCGCCCTGGCTGTCCTTCGCCACGACGCGGAGGTTGTTCCAGCCGCTGCTCCAGGCGCCGCCCGGCGGGCTCAGGGTAATGTTGCCGCCCCCGGAGTTGGAGACCGTGGCCGGGGGAACCTTGTCGTAGGTGACAGAGGTCTCGCTGAAGAAGGGGAACCACCGCTGGTCCTTGACGCTCTCGACGGTGAACGCCCCGGCGAGCAGGCTGCTGGCGTTCTGGGGGTCCGACCAGGAGAAGAGGTCCGGGTCGCGGAAGGTGAGGTTCACCCTCACGGGAGAGTTCGAGGGGACCTCGGACAGCGGCATGCCGTTGTTGTCCACGGTCTGCGCCAGGAGCACGAAGGGCCGGACCTCGAAGCCGAGCCAGGTGGAGCCGGCGTCGCCGTTGCTGTCGTTCAGGGTGACGGTGCCGCTGTACCAGCCCGAGGGCCAGCGGAGCGCGGGGTTCCCCTGGTAGGTCAAGCTCACGTTGGCCTGGCCGGGGATGAAGAGGCGGCCCGCGCTGAAGTTGTCCGGGAAGTCGTCGGCCGACATGTTGAGCCGACGGAAGGACTCGGTGGCCATGCTGAAGGAGTTGAGGGCCATCTCCTGGATGGTGGTGGGGATGGGCCCGGCGGCGTCCAGGGGGACCCAGGGCTGGCACCCGACACACGACGGGGGCCACCAGGGCTGGTTCCGCGTGGTGGTCACGTTGAGCCACAGGGGTCCGGCACCCTTCGTCTGCCACACGGAGACGTTCTGGGCGTTCACCATCTGGGCGGTGGCGTAGAAGGGCCGGATCTGGAACCAGCCCCAAGCGGTCTCGTTGCCGCAGTCGGGGTTGCCGTGGAGGTCGAGGACCACCGAGTACCAGCCGGAGGGCCACTTCTTGTCGGGCTGCAGTTTGAGCCAGACCGCCTCGGAGGGCTTCTTGGGGCTCTGGGGGTTCCCGGCGGAGGTGGAAACGGAGAGGTGCGCGGGGCTCGCCGTGTAGATGGAGGAGTCTACGTCCCTTGGGGGCCAGGAGGAGAAGTCGGTGATTCTCTTCACGGTGGCCTCGACGAACTGGAGGCCCGGGGGCGGGGTCTGGCAGGTGAGGTTCTCCCCCGGCGGGGTGTAGAGCCAGGGCTGGGCCGGCAGGTTCCGGATGTTGATGTAGAGGGTCACCGACTGGTTCGGGAGGTAGGCGTCCTTCCAATCGAGGCTCTCCCCGGAGTTCGCCAGCAGGGCCTCGGCGTCCACCGGCCAGGCCCCGGCGTCCCAGATGCGGACCTCGAACCACCCCTCCCCGTAGTCCACCCGGCCGTCGTCGGTGGTGCCCTGGAGGGCCACCGAGTAGATGCCCGGCTTCCAGCCGGTGACGTTGCTGCCGTTCATCGGGACGGTCAGGTTGAGGAGCCCCGTGCCGGTTCCGTTGATGGTGGCGTTGGGCAGGGTCCCGCTGTAGGGGAGTTCGACGGGCGGCCAGAGCCACTCCCCGGCGGTCCCGTGGTAGAAGATGGAGTTGACCTGGACCTTCCCCTTCAGGCCGCCTTGGGCGCCGCCGCCCGCCCACGGGTCGAAGCCGCCCCCGAAGGCGTCATACATCTTCACCCGGAAGGAGACGTTGGCCGTGCGGTTGAACCACCAGTAGAAGTTGGCGGGGTCGGCCGGGTTGATGGGGAACGCCCAGATGTAGAACTCCCGGACCTCGAAGAAGGCGTAGCCGTTGCCGGTCGATACCCCGTCGGAGCCGGTCACGAGCAGTTCCGCGCTGTAGAACCCGGTGGACCACTTGCCCCCGGCCGGGGCGAGCGTGCATGTGGAGCTTCCGGATGAGTCGGTCGATGTGCAGACGACGGTCAGGTTGTCCAGGTTCAGGGGCTGGTTGGAGCGGTCGTTGTTCAGGCGGAGGAAGGTGACGGTGGCCCCCGAGACGGCCTGGGAGCCGGGGCAATCCCCGAACCCGCCCCCGCCGCCTGTGGCGGGCTGGGGCCCTCCCCCGCCATTGCCCGCCTGAGCCTGCCCGTAACTCGCCTCCTGCACGTTCAACCGGAGGGTGACGTTCTCCTGGGTCGAATACTGGAACCGGTTCTCCCCCCACGCGAGGCTCACGCAGTAGGGCTCGATGCGGATGGCGGCCCTGGCCCGCGTCTCGTTGGCCCCGTTGGCCACGAAGAGAACCGCCGTGTAGTCTCCCCCCCGGCCGGGGTTGTCGAGTTTCAGGCGGACGAGGGGGGTGGTGTTGTTCCGCCACTCGAGTTTGGCGAGGTCGTCTCCCTGCCAGTTGTCGTTCTGCGCGTAGGCGAACGCGTTCCCGGTGGCGTTGCGCACCTCCTTCAGGAGGATGGAGGTGGCCGGGATTTCGACCGGGACCCCGTTGACGGACTGATAGAGAGAAACGTTCAAATAGAGGTATTCGCGCCCGTTGAATGCCTGCCGGCCCTGCCCCTTCCCGTCCACCGGGACCGCGCGGGCGAAGAGGTTGGTGACCCGGAAGACCACCGTTTCCTTGTAGGTGCGGTTCTGGTAGGTGGCGTTGACGTTCAGGGTGTAGGTCCCGGGCGCGGCGGGGGTGGTGAAGTTCATCCGGTAGCCGCTGACCGTGGTGCCTTCGGCGGTCACGAGGGAGGAGTTGGAGGAGTTGCCCACCGGGATGGGCAACGGGTTGCCCTGCGCATCGAGGATGGCCCCGTTGACACTCCCGCCCGAGCCCGTGACGTTGACAGAGGTCTTGTTCGCGCTGATGAGGCGCGCCCCGTAGCGAACTTCCGTGTTCGTGAACGCCGTCGTGGAACCGGGGAGGAAGCCGCCGTTCTTCAGGGGCAGGAGTTCGAGGGTGTAGGAGGTCACCGTGAAATAGGCGAATGCGGAGACCGTGGAAGCGCCGGAAGAGACGTTGGTGACAATCTTGTAGTTCCCGTTCGGGAAATCGGCGGATTTCAGGGTGATGTCGGCGGAGCCCACGTAGGGCGACGTTTCGGCTCCCGTCAGGGTGATGGGGCCGTAGTTCTTGACCAGGCTCCCCGCCTCGCTCAGGATGGCGCTGTTGGCCATGACGGTGTAGGTCCCGGAGGTCGGCGGGTTGCCGCCCACCGTCACCGCCACCGAAATCCGGAGGGTGTCCCCGGGAGCGAACTTTACCGTGGGGAGTTTGGTCTTGCTGTCGTAGGGGGTGGTGCTGACCTCGAAGGGGAGGACCTGGAAACTGGTGGTGGAGGAGTTGTTCACATCGAACCAGTAGGTCCCTGCGGACGCCGGTGCCGTGGCGGTGACGTTGCACGACCCGGCGCTGTCGGTGGGGCCGCAGGTCCCCGAATAGACCGTGGCCCCGTCGCCGTCCGCCACCCGGAGCTCGAGGGGGTTGAGCCCCGGGACCCCCTCGGTGACGCCCTGGACCTTCCGCAGGGCGGTGCCCGTCAGCACCATCTTCTCCCCGGGGGCATAGACCGATTTATCCGTGGACGCCGTGTAGGAGTCCACGCACTTCGGGAGGACCAGGAAAGTGACCTTGGCGGTCCAGTTCTTGTTGGTCCCGACGTAGGTCGCCTGGATGAAGTGCTTCCCCTGGGTGCCGGCGGGGACGGCGAGGGTGTCGTTGGTGAAGTTGCCCGTGGAGGGCACCAAGTCCACCACCGTGCTCTGGAGGAACTGCTTGCTCTCGGCGGAAGCGCTGTGGTAGAGGTCGAGGGTCACGTTCTTCCCGGCGCCCGGGGCCGTGCCGTCGTGGGTCAGAACGCGCCCCGAGACCCCCAGGTAGCCGTCGGAGGTGCAGTAGGCCGACTTGTTGAGGCCGACGCTCACGTCGGAGTGGGTGGCCGCGACGGGGGAAAGGAGGAACGCCAGAAGAAGCAGCGTGAGCCCGAATCGCCCCTCCGGTCCCATGGACGCTGGAAAACCGGCGTTTCGCCATTTAAAAGCTCCCTGGAACGGTGGTGAAACCGAGCGTGCGGACGCCAAACAGCCCGGAACTGCGGGCGCGGGCCCTATATGCCCGGGGCCGCGAAGGAGGGGGATGGTCGAGCGCCTCTTCCGCCTCCGGGTGGAGGTCACCTCCGGGGAGGCCCACCCCGCCGATGGCTTCGAAGCGGTTTTCGCCAGCGAGGCGGAGGCCAAGGCCGCCCTGGCCCGGACCAAGTCTCAGATGCTCGGCTCGGGCCACGAGGTCTACGAGCTGGGCCGCACGGCCCAGGACGCCCGCGTCATGAAACTGCTGGAGAGGATGCAGAAGGGCGCCGGGCAGAAACCATAGGCGCTCCAGCCCGGTGTTTTCACTTTGCACCTTTATTTTGCATGATTCACGTCCCCACCGGAGCCCGCGGGCTCTCCACTCAGGCGCGCCCCCACGGGTGATGGTTGGTTCGCGACCACGAAGCGCAGAGGAGCAGGGAGACGCTCTTCACCAGGTCCGGCTGCCGCGGCCACTGGAGCCCGCCGCACTCCGGGAGCCCGGTCGGGTCGCTGGTCACGCCCCGCGGATTGATGTTGTTCTTCCAGCAGTTGTCGGCCCCCCGCCGCTCCGTCAGATTTTTGGGCCATCAGCAGGAACCCTCATCCCATGCCCGAGCCCGCCGGTCTGAAGGCGCGGCTCGCGGCCCTCCTCATCGACCGGGCGCTCGTCGTCCTCGTCGGCCTCTTCCCGGT
>CAZANW010000019.1:0-27991 GCA_964486625.1 uncultured Halobacteria archaeon | reverse complement strand
AGGGCCGGGAACGGGATTCGAACCCGTGTCGCAGGGACCACAACCCTGAAGGATACCAGGCTACCCCACCCCGGCCATGGTGGATTGGGGGGCGCGACGCCTTCCCCATCCCGTCCTTCCCCCGCCTATCTACTTTTCCGGTCTACTTGAGAAGTCCCGCTTTCCTTGCGATGGCGAGTTTCTTCTCCTCGACCCGAATCGTCGCGCGGTCCACCATCTCGTCGCCAACCACGATGGCCCCGAGCCCCTTCTCCACGTCGGCTTGGTGGTAGGCGTCGATGATTTTCTTCGCCTTCTCGATTTCCTCCGGGCCCGGGGTGAATGCCTGGTTGATGACCTCGATTTGCCCGGGATGGATGGCCCACTTGCCGTCGAACCCCATCGCCCGCGCCTTCTGTGCGTCGCCCCGGGTCAGGTCGAGGTCCTTGAACTTCAGGGTCACGCAGTCCACGGCGTCGATGCGGGCCGCCTTGGCCGCGGCGACGGTCTTCTGCTTGGCGTAGACGTAGGAGGAGAAGCCGTCCGAGGTGAGCAGGGCCCCGACGTCCCCCGAGTAGTCCGCGATGCCGAAGACGAGCGACTCCATGCGGGGCGAGGCGCGGGCAATCTCCTCGGCGTGGAGGATGCCGATGGCCGACTCGATGAGGACTTCGAGGCCGATGCGGCCCACGGGGAGGCCGAACTTCATCTCCAGGTGGGTCAGCAACTGGTCCACGTATTTGACCTCGTCGGGATACTCCGTCTTGGGAAGGAGGACCACGTCGAGTTTCTTCCCGGCCCCGCCGATGATTTCAATCATGTCGTCGAGGAAGAAGTTCGTGCGGATGTTGTTGGGCCGGAAGGCGAGCACCTTCCCGCTCCAGTCGAGGGTGTTGGCCGCCTCGATGAGGGTCTTGCGGGCCGCGACCTTCTGGCTCAGGGCGCAGGCGTCCTCAAGGTCGAGCATCACCTCGTCCGCCTTGGAGGAGGCCGACCCGGCCATCATCTTCATGCTGTGGGCCGGGGTCGTCAGTTCGGTCCGGCGGACGCGGATTTTCTTCCCGTCGGCGTTTCCCGGCATCGTCAGGCCTTCGGCCTCCGCGGGATAAGGGCTTCGTAGACCGCCTCGCAGCAGACGGTCTTGCGGTCCTGCTTCAGTCCCACCAGTTTGAACGTGACGATTCCCCGGTCCTTCCGGTCGGCGTCGCGCTTCTCCAGCACCTCGGTTTTCGCGTAGAGGGTGTCCCCGGCGTGGACCCCCGCGGAGTGGCGCGCCTCCTTCAGTTTGAGGATGGCGAGGGCGCCCTCGGTGGTGTCGGGCGTCGAGAGCCCCATGAGGAGGGAGAGGACATAGGGCCCCGCCACGGGCCGCCTCCCCTTGAACTGGGCCTGGAGGTTGGGGTCGGTGTCACAGAGCGCCTGGTTGAAGTGGAGTTGGGCCGTGTTCAGGGCCTGGAGGGTGAAGAGGATGTGCTCGCTGTCGCCGACGGTCCGCCCCCGGGAGTGGACGAGGACGTCCCCGACCTCGAAGTCCTCGAAGTAATTGCCGGGGCCGGTGAGGGGCGGGGGCTTGGGCATTACTTCTCCACCAGCCTCTTCCCGATGACGTCCAGTTGAATCTCCGACGTCCCCTCGAACAGCGAGAAGACCTTGCCGTCCCGCCAGTGCCTCTGGACGTCGAACTCCTCGCTGTAGCCGTAGCCGCCGTGGACCTGGACCGCCTCCCGCGTCACGAACTCCACCATCTCGGTGGCGAAGGCCTTGGCCATCCCCGCCTCCAAGTCGCACCGCTTGCCGGTGTCCTTCATCCGGGCCGCGTAGTAGGTGAGTTGCCGCGCGGCTTCGAGGCGGGTCCGCATCTCGGCGAGTTTGTGCCGGATGACCTGGTGCTCGTGGATGGGCTTGCCGAACTGGACCCGCTGCTTCGAGTATTTCAGCGCCGAGTCGAAGGCCGCCTGCCCGACCCCCACGGCCCGGGCCGCGGTCTGGATGCGGGCGGTCTCGTAGGTGCTCATCAACTGGTAGAACCCCCGGTTCAGCTCCTTGCCGACGATGTTCTCCTCGGGGACGAAGAAGTCCTCGAAGGAGAGGGAGTAGCACTTCATGCCCCGGTAGCCGATGTGGGGGATGTGCTCGCCGGTCAGGTTCGGCGGCTTGAACTTGTCCCCGGGCTCTTTCTCGACGAGGAACATGGTGAGCCCCTTGTGCTTCGGCTGGGCCTTGGGGTCGGTCCGGGCCAGGAGGGTGAGGACCGAGGCGCGGTTGGCCAGGGTGCACCACGTCTTCTGGCCGTTGATGTGGTAGCCCCCCTTCACCCGGTCCGCCCGGCACTCGAAGGAGGCGGTGTCGCTCCCGTGGTTCGGCTCGGTGAAGGCCGCGGCGGTGAGGACCTTGCCCGACGCCATCGGCAGCAGCCACTTCTCCTTCTGCTCCTTCGTCCCGCTGTTCAGGAGGAGGGTCCCGGTGATGAGGCTCCGGGTCATGATGGAGCCCACCGAGAGCCAGCCGCGGCAGAGTTCCTCGGCGACCACGACCATCGCCTGGTGGTTCAGGCCCGAGCCGCCGTACTCGGCCGGGAAGATGATGCCGAAGTAGCCCAGGTCGGCCATCTGCTTGATGAGTTCCATCGGAATCTCCTGGAACCGGCGGTCGAGGTCGCTCGCCACCGGCTCCACCTCCTTGACGACGAAGTCCCGGACCGCGGTCCGAATCTGCTCCACGGCCTCGGCGCCGTCCCCCTCGCTCACGGCCTCCTCTTCCGGATGAGGTTGGTCCGGGTGTAGTCGAGGACCAGTTCATCCCGCTGGTTGAACGCCTTGGTCCGCACCTTCAGGACGCCCTGGCCCGGGCGGCTCTCGCTGACGCGCTTCTCCAGCACCTCGCTCTGGGCCCGGAGGGTGTCCCCGGGATAGACCGGCTTGTGGAAGGTCATCTCCCCGTAGCCCAGGAGGGCGGTGGCCTGCTCCGAGATGTCCTCGACGCTCATGCCGAGGATGACGTTGAACACCAGCCAGGGGCAGACCACGATGTCGGGGTGGCCCTGGGCCTGGGCGTGGGGGCGGTTGAAGTAGAGGGGGTTGTAGTTCATGGTCCGGGTGGCGAAGGCGACCGCCTCGGCCTCGGTGACGGTCCGGCCGTAGTGGTGGTGGTGGGTCTCTCCGACCTTGAAATCCTCGAAGTAGCGGCCCCGCTCGCAGAGTTTCTCCCGCTTCGGGGGGGCGGTCGCAGGGGCGGAGGGCTGGGCGGCCATGGGTCCGGGTGGAAGCGGGGTAAATAAAACCCACTCAACCGCCGGTCATCTTCACGTCCAGGACATCCAGTTCCAGGACCTCGACCGCCGCCCCGAGGCGCGCCGCCAGGCTCGGCTCGGTCCGGCCCCCGTCGCCGGTCAGGAGTTCCTTCACGTAGAGCCCCGCCTCGGTTTCGACCTCCGCTTCCACCTCCAGGCCCCCCTCCGCCGCCCGGGCCGAGAGGAGGCGGGCGGAGCGGACTCCGCGCTCCCGGACCTTGTCGGCCCGCCTGTGGGCCACCCGGGCGGGGGTCTGCTGGCGGATGGCCCCCACCAGGGACCCCAGCCCCCGCTCCAGCGCGGACCCCTCGGGTGCCGGGGAGACGCGGAACTTGATTCGATAGACCTTGTCGAACCGCTCCTCCTTGAGTTGGACCACCTCCCGCGGAGAGGCGTGGCGGAGGGAGGTCACCTCGACCTTCCCCTCCGTCGCCTCGTTGATGGAACGGGTCAGGGCATCCAAGTCGGCCTTCCGCTTCCGGGGACCCACCAGTTCCAGGACGAAGGGCCGCCCCGGGCCGAGCATCCGGGCGTCGATGTCCTCACGACCCGCGCCGTGGAGGACTCCGTCCTTTGCCGAAAAAACCTCCACCGCAGGCGCTCGAATCAACTCCTCCACCGACTCCGCATACATCTTCCCGGTCCCCCCGCACCGGTCGCACCCCCGCCCCCCGCACTCCCTGCAGGGCCAGCGGGTCTGTGGAATGTCCCGGACCAGTTTCCGGTAGCGCCCGAAGAGGAAGAGGGAGTTCACCGTGACCTCCACCCGGTCGCGGGAGAGGTCCAGGAGGAGGGCGACGTCCGGCCTTTCGGGGGCGAGTTTTTTGCCCAGCCGGGCCTCCAGTGCCCGCCCGGCCAGCCGGTTCATCTCCATCCGGAAGGGCTCGGCCCACAGCGCCCCGAAACGGGCCCAGAGGGCCTCCTCGGCCTCCGTTAGGAGCCCCCCAGGCCGCGTCCCCACCTGGAAGGTCTCGAACTCCAGCCCCTCCGCTTCCCGGGCCGCTCGCTCCATCCAGGAGTCCAGGGAGCGGAAAACCATCGAGCAGACGTCGCACCCGACGGGCGCGGGCCTCCGGAGGCGGGCCCGGATGGCCGCCCCCCGGGCGTCGGCCTCGGGGCCGGGCATCCGCGCGAATTGCCGGCCGAGGCAGTGGTCGCACAGGGCCAGAGCCTCCACCATCGCCCGGGCCCGCCGGGGCCGCTCGGGGTCGGCCAGGAAACGGGACAGGAACGGGTCTTTCATGGTTCCGGGGCAGTCCTCTCCTCTCTCCGGTGAGATTAAGGAACTCGGTCCGGGAACGGTATGCAGGTTCTATTTTCGGCTCAAATCGGCGTCAGAAGCGCGGTGAAAGTGATATCTGGAGGGGAAGGTAATGAATCAAAATCCATCGAATAAGAAAGTTTATATGGCCCTATCCATGTAGCCCTCTCCACGGAGGGGATGGATGACAGCGGATGCCCGTGCAAAGATTCTGGCCTATCTCACTGACGGCTCCGACAAGGGCCCCCGCTACTACAAGTCGAAGCACATCGCCAACGAGTTGGACCTGACCCCCAAGGAGGTCGGGGTCAACTTGGGCATCCTCCAGGGCCGGGTGTCCGACCTCCGCATCGAGAAGTGGGGCTACTCCAAGAGCACCACCTGGCGCGTGGAGCGCGTTTCCGCCACCAACGGCAACGGCCACGCCCACCCCGCGCCCCCCGTGAACGGCGAAGCCAACGGCAACGGTCACGCGGAACCCGCCACGGAGGCGGCCGAGAACTCTCAATCGTAAAGAAAACTTCTTAAGGGCTCCCCGGGTAAGGCGAGGAGGGCTGTGAAACGCATCGCGGGCCCGTGCCCGCGGTGCCGGGACCTTGGTCCCTCCGCAGGCCCGACCCCGACCATGATGAGACACGTCGCCAGGAGGTGCAGATGCAGGAGAGCAGCGAGACTACCAAGTACGTCGTTCGCGCTTCCATCACCACTGAGGGAGTGGTGGAAAAGCCCGACGTCATAGGCGCGGTTTTCGGCCAGACGGAGGGTTTGCTCGGCGAGGACCTCGACCTGCGGGACCTCCAGAAAACGGGGCGCGTGGGCCGCATCGAGGTGAACCTGGAGACGAAGGGGGGCAAGACGAAGGGCGAGATTGTCATCCCGTCGAGTTTGGACAAGACCGAGACCACAATCCTCGCCGCCTCCCTCGAGACGATAGACCGCATCGGCCCCTGCGTGGCAGTCCTCCAGGTCGCCAAGGTGGAGGACCTCCGGGCCACCAAGCGCAAGAAGATTGTCGAGCGGGCGAAGGCCCTCATGCAGGAGATGACCACCGGGGCGCCCGAGTCCTCGGAACTCACCGGCGAGGTCCGGGCGAGCCTCCGGGTCGGGGAGATCGACACCTTCGGGCCCGAGAAACTCCCCGCCGGCCCCGCCGTGGAGGAGTCGGACGCCATCATCATCGTCGAGGGGCGCGCCGACGTGCTGAATCTCCTTCGGGGGGGCATCAAGAACACCGTGGCCATCGAGGGGACCAACGTGCCCCCGTCGGTCGCGGAGCTGAGCCGGAAGAAGACCGTCACCGCCTTCGTGGACAGCGACCGCGGCGGCGACCTCATCCTCAAGGAACTCTTCCAGGTCGCCGAGATTGACTTCGTGGCCCGGCCCCCGGAGGGGCGCTCGGTCGAGGACCTAACCCAGAAGGAAATCATCAAGTCACTCCGTAGCAAGATTCCCGCCGAGTCCTACAAGATTGGCGGCCGGAAGGCGCTGAAGGAGGCCGAACGGCGGATGGAGGCCGAGGCGGCGGCCCCGAGGACCGCACCTTCCTCTCAGCTAACGCGCCAGGATAAGGCACAAATGGAACTCAAGAAGGCCGAAGGGGAGGTCAAAGCCAACGCCCATTTCGAGCGCCTCCGGGGCGCCCTCCAGGAGTTGAACGGGACCCTCCAGGCCCGCCTCCTGGCCGGCGAGGAGAAGCCGGTCAAGGAGGTCCCGGTCCGCGAGGTGGTGGACGCCCTCCAGGCGGCCGAGGGGGTCGAGGCCGTGGTCTTCGACGGCATCATCACCCAGCGCATCCTCGACGCCGCCGAGGCGAAGAAGGTGGGCTGGGTCGCCGGCATCCGTCTCGCCGAGGGGGTCCGCGTCCCCCAGGGGGTCCGGGTCGTGACGGCCCAGGGCGCCCCGCGGCCGGAGTTCGAGCGGCGTTCCCGCTAGCCTTTTTTGAGTTTGAGTATCGCCGCGGCCAGGTCTCCCCCCGCCTGCCGGAGCGCCTCCCGGGCCTCCGCCTCGGAAACCTCCGCCTGCTCCTTCACCAGCGCGACGTCTTCGGCCGAAGGTTCCGCGGGCGCGGCCGGACCCGCGGACCCCGCCGCCTCCTGCCGGGGGGTCCCGAGGACCTGGTAGGCCTTCCCGGCCCCGGGGACCAGCATCGCGGTCACCGCGGGCTTGTCGAAGACGAGGTTGCCAGAGGGGGTCTCAATCACAACGCGGGTGGCGGGGATTTCCTCCACCTTCATCTGCCGGACCATCTGCTGGAGTTTCCGCGGGTCGAGGCGCATCTGGGGAGGAGAGGACTCCGGAGTATCAAAGTTCCCCTCAGGCGGCCGCCCGCTTCACCGGCACCCACGGTTTGTGCTTCTTCCGGAACGGGTGCTTCACGAGGGCGGCGATGGCGCAGAACTCCAGAATCCAGAGGTGGACAATCAGGCCGAAGAAGACCCCGAGGAACTGGCCCGCGCTCCGCCGGCTCATCCAGAGCCGCTTCGCGTAGAGCGGGATGGCGAAGGAGAGGAGGCCGATGAACAGCGGGAAGACGAAGAGCGAGACGGCGCCGAACTTGACCCGCCCCTTCACGGGCGCCCGCAGGACGGCCCTCACCTGCCCGAGCCCCTCGATGGCCCCCGTGAGCCACCGGACGCGCTGGCGGACGAGGTCCCGGAGGGTCTCGGGGGCCTGCTCCCCGATGCGGGTCTTCTTGGTGAACTTCGCCCGCAGCCCCGCGGCGGTCATCCGGTTGATGAACTCGACGTCCTCGCAGGTCACATCCTCGTTCAGCGGGTTCGCCCGCAGGGTGTCCCCCGCGACGACCCCGTTGGGGCCGTTGAACGCGGAGTAGCCGCCGATGTGGTCGAAGACGCGGTAGAGGTCGGAGAGGACCTTGTATTCCGCCTCGACCCACCGGGTGACCCACGTGGCGTCGGGGTTGGTGACAACCCTCGGCCCCGAGGCGACGAACGCGCCGGGGTTCTCGCGCAGCGTCTTCAGGCACTCCTCCAGGAAGTCGGGGTCGGGCCGCGCGTCCACATCGAAGATGGCGACGTGGTCCCAGGTCGAGCCCCGGACCGCGTCGTTGACGGCCCCCGCCTTCTTGCCCCGGGGGACCTCGCGCCGCAGGACCCGCGCCCCGGGGACCTCCCGGGCGCCGGGGCCGTCCCAGAGATAGATGAGGTCGAACTCCCCCCGCATCTGACGCATCGCCCGCGCCGAGAGTTCCACAATCTCGGGGGGCTCGTGGGGGGAGACCGGGACGAGGACCGCGATGGAGGCCATCCCATCCCCGGCGCCCGCATGATTTAAGTTCCGGAAATTACTCCAAGTAATCATGCCCCCCAGGAACCCGGAACCGGTCCCCACGAACGGGCGCCCGGAGCGCCCCCCGCACGCGGAGTTGCTCCACCGCCTCCGGGAGCAGCGCCAGCGCCTCGGTCTCACCCAGGCGGAACTGGCGCGCCTCGCCGGGGTGAGCCAGGCCCTGGTGGCCCGCATGGAGTCGGCCAACCCGAAGACGCGGATAGACCCGCGCCTCAGCACCTACGTCCGCGTCCTGCGGGCGATGGAGCAGGTCCAGAGCAGGCAGGTCACCGCCGGCCGCGTCTCCCACGCCCCGCTCCTCAGCGCGTCGCCGGACGACACTCTCGAGGAGGTGGCCGGGGTCTTCGAGAAGGAGTCCATCTCCCAGATGCCGGTCCTCGAGGGGGGCGTCCAGGTGGGCTCCATCTCCGACCGGGTCATCGCCCGGGCCCTCTCCCGGGGGGACCCCAAGCGCATCTCCGCCACGCGGGTCCGGGAGGTCATGGAGGACCCCTTCCCCGTGGTGGGCCCCGCCGAGGACCTGGAGACCCTCTCGTCCCTCCTGGAGCGCCACGGGGCGGTCCTCGTCCAGGAGCGGGGGCAGGTGGCCGGCATCATCACGAAGCACGACGTGATGGGCCTGCTCCACAAGTAGCGGAGTCCTTCACGGTTCCGCCGCGATTCATTTTTAAACCGCCCACCCCATCGGGGGGGATGCCCATCTTCGACCCCGTCGGCGAGAAGGAAATCACCCGGGCCATCCTGTCGGGCTTCTCGAACCTCATGCAAGAGTATGCCGACGCCGACGTCCTCATCGTGGGCGGCGGCCCCTCGGGCCTCATGGCGGCCCGGGACCTCGCCCGGGAGAAGGTCCGGGTCCTGGTGATTGAGCGCAACAACTACCTCGGCGGCGGCTTCTGGATTGGCGGCTTCCTGATGAACACCATCACGGTCCGGGCCCCCGCCCAGAAGGTCCTGCGGGAAATCGGCGTCCCGGTCAAGGAGTTCAGCCCGGGCCTCTACGTCGCCGACGGGCCCCACGCCTGCTCGAAGCTCATCGGCGCCGCGTGCGACGCGGGGGCGAAAATCCTGAACATGGCGGCCCTGGAGGACGTGGTCATCCGGGAGGACGAGGCCTCCCCCGGCAAGAAGCGGGTGGCGGGGGTCGTCATCAACTGGACCCCCGTCGAGTCCATGCCCCACGAAATCACCTGCACCGACCCCATCTGCCTCGAGGCGAAGGTGGTGATTGACTCCTCGGGCCACGACGCGGTGGCGGTCCGCGCGCTGGAGCGGCGCGGCGAGGCCAAGACGATGGGCGAGGGGCTGATGTGGGTCGAGAAGAGCGAGGACGCGGTGGTCGAGTTCACCTCGGAGGTCTATCCCGGCCTCGTCTGCTCCGGCATGGCGGTCTCTTCCGTATTCGGCCTGCCCCGGATGGGCCCGACTTTCGGCGCCATGCTCCTCTCGGGCCAGCGGGCGGCCCAGGTGGCCCTGCAGAAACTGAGGGAAATCAAGGTCAAGGCCAAATAGTCCCGCTCCACTCCCCAAGCGTGGCTTCCCCGTTCCGCATCTTCATCTATGAGGACCCCCGGGCCGCCGTCTCCGCCCCCGGCATCGCCGCCTTCCTGCGGGCCGAGGTCCCGCGGGCCGAGGCCACCGTGCGCCGGGAGTTTTTCGCCTTTCACAAGGCGCCGCCCGCGACGGCGGGGGCCATCGCCGCCCTGCGGGTGAAGCGGCCCGACCGCCCCCCCGAGGGGGAGCCGCTCAGCCCCGAGGTGGCGTTCGAGGAGCGGGTGCTGGGGGGCGAGGCCCGGCCCCTCGCCCTCCTCTACGACGGCTTCCGGCTCGCCGAGGTGTGCCGCGGTCTCATTCCGCCCGAAGAGGCCACCCTTCGCCACCTCCATCTCCTCCTCATGCCGCGCCTCGTCGGGACGCTGGAGGAGGACGGCCGCTACCACGCGCGGGTGGTCATCCTGAGCCACCCCTCTCTTCTATCCGCCCCCGGCCTCCGGACCGCCCCGGCCATGCCGAAGGAGTATTACTTCCTGCGGCAGAGCCCGGCCATGGCATCCGCTCCCGAGGAGGTGCTCCGGGAGCAGTTCAAGGGCCGCTTCCTGGAGGAGGAGCAGTTCACCGAGGCCGCGAAGGGCTACGCGCTGCAGGCGGTCTTCCACCAGCGGTTCGGCGAGGCGTTCTGCGGGGACAGGCGGTGCAGGCTGTTCAACGCCCACTGGCAGGAGGAGGTCATCGAGGCTCAGATTCGGTCCGGGAAACTTTGCGAAAGACATCGGCAGATGTTGAAAGAATAGTGAACTACATTGAACTGTCGTCGAACCCTCTCCGGCCCGGGGCAAGTCCTTCACCTCGCAGAATCCTCTCCGCCGTCCCGGCGTCCGCCTTCTCCCAGGCCTTCTTCCACACCACCCAGAGCAGCGGCAACCGGGGGACTGACGTGGCGGCCATCCGGTACTGCGAGTTGGCGCACTCGGATGGCCGGCATGTCTGCCGAGAACCAACCCGGGCCGCGGGTGGTGCGGCCCGCTCAAGGATGGACCGCAGGCATTCCTCGGGTCCTCGCTGCGGACGGGAGCCGGACCTCCCGCGGGGGCCTACGGCGCCGGGCCCAGCCTTTCCTGCGGACCGCCCGAAAGCCGGCCCATGCCGCAACCATCGTGGTTCCAGCAACCGCCAACCCTGCGATGCCGGCCCCAACGGCGGCGGATGCGACTGCCCGGGGCTCGGGGGGTCCAGGCGCGGCGGGAGGCAGAGGCATCTCCGGGACTGCGGGGGGCGGGGGCTCCGGGCCCGCTTCCGGCGTGGCGGCCGGGGCCATGGGGGCTTCGGAAGTCACAGCCCCCACCGCGAAGTAAGAGAGCCCGGGAGACTCCGCCTCGAAGAGACGCCCGGGCGCCTCCGGGGGGCGCGTGGGGAGGGCGCTCCAGGTCCCCGCGCCGTAGCGGTAGAGCCGGACCGCTTCCAGCCCGGCTCCGATCCCTGCGAGCCAGGCATCCTCCACCTGGAACCGGATGAGCACCCGGGTCGCTCCGCCGGCTCCTGCCGAGGAGAGCTCGAGATACCGGTGGACCCGGCCCGCGGGAGGCCGGTCCACGGGGAGTGCGGAGAGTTCGGCGACCCCCACCTGGATTCGCCCGTCTTCCCGGGTTTCGATCCGGATCTCTTCGACTCCCCCCACCCTGAAGTAGAGCGTGGCCGGGACCCCCGCGCGGGCGTAGCCCGAAGCCGTCTCTTGGGCCACGACCCCGTAGGGGGCTCCGGGGGACGGGGTGGCGGGCATCATTCCGAAGGGGGCGACCCCGCCGGAGCTCCCGCTCGTGCCGCCCCCCACCGGACCCGGCGTCGCGGGCGGGTTCCGGTCGATGCGGACGAAGGACCCGGCGATGGGTGTGGAGTTGTTGGAGTTTCCAGCGGCATCCGTGGCGTTCACGAAGAGGACGTAGTCGCCGCCGGGGAGGCTTGAGAGGTTCACCGCTCCGGTCCATTCCGCCCCTCCATCGTGCGCCAGGGCCGTCCGGCTCCGGTTCCCCCGGCCGTCGGAGAGGCTGGCCTCCGCGTAGGCGACCGGCGACCCGTCCCGGACGGAGGCCCGCACCTCCATGGTCGCTGCGCCGGTCTGCAGATACTCTGCGGCTCCGGGACGGACGACTGTGATGACGGGCGCGACCCGGTCCACCCGGAGGTCGAACCCGCTCGAGGCCCCGGCCGCGTTCCCGGCCTGGTCGGCGGCCTCCGCCCGGAGGGTGTAGTTCCCGTCTGCAATGCCGGCGATGTCGAGGTCTCCGGCCCACTCCCCGCCTCCCGCGGGCGCCAGGACCGTCCGGCTGAAGTTCCCGGTGGCGTTCGAGAGGGAGGCCTCGGCCCGGGCCGTTCCACTGGTCGCGTCGGAGATTCTCACCCGGACGGAAACGTCGATCCGCGTGTAGCCGGGTCCCGCGGGATCGATCCAGGAGACCGCGGGGGGCGCGCGGTCAACCTGGATTCCCATCGTCGGGGACACTCCGCTCCCGTTCAGGAAGTTCAACTCTTCGTCGGTGGCGTTGAAGACGAGAGTGTAGTTCCCGTCGGCAACGCCGGAAACGTCCACGGTCCCGGTCCAGGGCCCCGTCGGTCCGGCGCCCGTGTTGGCCAGGGGCGTCCGGGTGGGCGGGAGGTTCCCGCCGGAGGCATCCCGGAGCACCGCTTCGGCGTAGGCCACCCGGCTGCCCGTGCCGTCGATGGAAGCGCTGACGGGGATGGAGGCGTTCGTGAGATTGTAGGGGCCCGGGAAGTTTACGGTGATGGCGGGGGGGACGAGTTCCCGCAGGTAGGTCACCGTGAGGTTGAGGAGGTCCCAGTAGAACGCCACGTAGGTGTTCGTCTCCCGGGCCTCCGACTTCACCCGGGCACGGACCTGGCCCGCGGGCCCGAAGAAGTTCGAGCAGGTCCAGTCTTCCAGGGCCGTGACGTTGACCCGCGTCACCCCCGGGTTGGGGGCGCTTGAGGGGGCGGCGAGCGTGGCATTGACGAAAGAGAAATCGCCGTCATTGTCCACTGCGATGCCGCGGCTGACCGGGGCACCCGGGTCTTCCGGGGCGCCCCCGATTTTGGCCCACCACCACTCGTAGCCGAGTTCCACCGCGGAGATGGCCGCGCAGTCCGTGACCGCGGTGTTCTGGTATTTCACCAGGATTCCAGCGTTCTCCGTCTTGACCGCGTCGCGGGCGGTCGCCATCTCGAAGGCGCCATCGTCCGCGGCCACTCCGCTCCCGGCGGTGTCGGTGCAGGTCGAGGCGAAGTCGGCCTCCGAGGCGGCGGGGTCGGCTTTTCTGGACCGGTTGTTGCAGGCGTAGGGCGGAACGGTCACCGTGGCCGGAGCAGCGACGGGGGTGGCGAGTGTGAGGAAGAGCGTCGCCACCACGACCGCGAGAATGAGCGCCCGGACGACCGACTCAGAGAACTCCCGCGCCCGCAAAGGCGGGGAAACCGGCCTTCTGTATCGGGTTTCGGCGCGCATGGACCACCACGTTCATTGAACAACTATGGGAAAGCGGCCCGAAAAGTCCTCTCCTTGTAGTTTGGGTAGGGGTCGTATTCCGATGTAGAATCGGTAACTACCTGCCCGCGAAGTCGCCCTTGAACCTCTCCTTCAACTCCCGCTTCAGAATCTTCTTCGTCGGCCCGTAGGGCATCTCGTTCTCCTTCAGGACGTGGACCCGCCGCGGCGCCTTGTAGGCCGCGAGCCGCTCCCGGCCCCACTTCGCCAACTGCTCTTCCGTCACCCGTGTCCCGCGCCGCAGAGTGACGGCGGCCACAGGCATCTCCCCCTTGGCCGGGTGCGGGACTCCGAAGACCGCGCAGTCGGCCACTGCGGGGTGGGCGAGGAGCGACTCCTCCACTTCGGCGCTGAAGACCGAGTAGCCCCCGCACTTGATGACGTCCTTCTTCCGGTCCACGAAGTAGAAGAGGCCCCAGCGCCCGACCTTCGCCAGGTCGCCGGTGCGGAGCCAGCCCTCCTCGACCGGCGCGCGCTTTCCGATGTAGCCCCGGGTCACCCCGGGCCCACGGATGCAGAGTTCCCCGACCTCGCCCCTCCACGCCTCACCGCGGCCTTCGGAGCCTGCCACCTTCGCCTGCACGGGGTAGAGTGGCCAGCCGATGCACCCGGGCCCCAGGTCCACCCCGGGCCAGTCCACCTTCACGAAGGCGGGGCCCGACAGTTCGACCATGCCGTAGGCTTCGGTGAAGGCGCACTGCGGGATTCTCCGCCGCCCCAGCCGCGCTCCCGCCCCCATCTCCAGGAACTTCCGAACGTGGCTCGCCGGCATGGCGTCGGCCGCGCTCGCCCAGAGCCGGACGCTGGAGAGGTCGTGCTTCTCCGCGCCCGCCTGGAGCAGGAGGGCATACATGGCGGGGACCCCCACGAAGAGAGTCACCTTTTCCTCCCCGATTTTCCGCAGGACGGTCCCGGCGTCGAACCTGCCGAGGAAGAGGACCGGGACCCCGGCGATGAGGGCCATGAGGAGGGCGCAGAACCCCATGATGTGGGCCAGGGGCAGGACCCCGAGGGCGAGGTCCCCCTCCGCCAGCCCGGGGTAGAGGGCCGCGCCCCGCATCCCCGACAGGAGCCCCCCGGAGGTGAGGCGCGCCCCCTTGGGGTGGCCGGTGGTCCCCGAGGTGTAGAAGACCGCGACGGGGGAGTCCGGGCGGATTTTCGCGGGCAGGGGGGTATCGCCGGAGAACCGGAGGGCCCGAAACCCGGGCGTTGGTTCGATGGCGAGCCTCCGGCGGACCCCGCGGGGCAACCGGGTCCGGAGTTTCCGCCCCACTTCGCGGTCCACCAACACCGTCCCAGCCCCCGCGTCCTGTATGGCGTAGGCCATCTCGGGCGGGGCCAGGAGATGGTTCAACGGAACCGCGACCGCGCCGAGGCGTATCGCTCCCAGGGCCGCCAGAAGGAACTCGATGCGGTTTCCCGTGGCGACCGCCATCCGCTCGTTCCGCCGGACCCCGGCCGCCTTGAGGGCACCGTGGACGCGGGCCGCGAGGTCGGCGAGGTCCCGGTGGGTCAGGGTCGAGCCTTCGAACCCGAGGAATTCCAGGGGAGCCTCGAGGCGCACCGCGGTCCTCTCGCCGTGGGCGTCGGCGAGCCGGTCGGGGAGGTTGGCCAGGGTGACTCCCCGGTCGAGGGAGATGCGGAGCCGGTTCACTGCCGAGCCCCAGCGACGGCGAGTGCGGGGCCGGGGGAGGAGGCTCCGGGGCGCGGCGCGGAGGAGCGAGGCCATGGGTCGGGCTACACCTTCATCCTCTTGAATGCCAAAATCCCGACGGCGACGAAGAGCGCGGAGAAGCCGAGCAGGGCCGCGAAATCGAGCAGGAGATTGAACGTGGCGATTCCCAGCATGAGGCCCCGCACCGCGTCCACCCCGTAGGTGACCGGGTTGGCCCGGGTGGCGGCGGCGAGCCACGCCGGGACGTTGTCGAGGGGGTAGAGGGCGCCCGAGAGGAAGAACATCGGAAAGTTGACGAGACTCATGATGAGCCCGAACCCCTCCGGCGACTCGATGACGCTCCCGAAGATGAGCCCGATGCTGACGAGGCCGATGACCAGGATGAAGAGGAAGAGGAAAATCGGGAGGAGGTTCCACCCGAGGCCGACCCCGAAGAGCGGGGCGAGGGCGAGGAGAATCACCGCTTGGATGAGCCCGTCGGTGACGCCGCCGAGGACCTTCCCCAGGAAGATGGTGGCGCGACTCAGGGGCGCCACCAGGACCCCTTTGAGGAAGTCGAGCCGCCGGTCCCAGATGACGTAGGCCCCGTAGAAGATGGAGGTGAAGAGGACCGACATGACGATGATGCCGGGGTAGATGTAGGTCTGGTAGTTGACCCCCGCGACGTCGAACCGCGCCCCCAGGCCGCTTCCGAAGATGAAGAGCCAGAGGAGCGGCGTCGCCACCGACGCGACGACCCTCGACTTCTCCCGGAGGAAAATCTTGAACTCCCGCTCCCAGATGGCGTAGAGCCCCCCGAGTTCGCTCATCGCTTCGCCTGGTAGGCCGTCGCCCGCTCCCAGAACCCCCCCTCCGCGGGGGCCTGCTCCCGGAACTCGCGGCCGGTGTAATGGAGGAAGACGTCCTCCAGCGTCGGCGGCCGCACCTCGACCGACTCCACCTCGCCGATGCGGTTGAGAATCTCCTGGAGGTGGCGGCTGGCGTCCACGACGGTCAGGGTGACCGTCTCCCCCTTCCTCTCGACCTTCTTCACATAGTCCAGGTTTTCGATCTCCGCGAGCCGCGGGTTGCGGGCCCGGAGCCGCACGATGTCGCCGCCGAGCGCTTTCTTCAGGCGGGCGGGGGCGTCCAGCACCGCGAGTTTGCCGCGGTCGATGATGGCGATGCGGGAGCAGAGGCGGTCCGCCTCCTCCATGTAGTGGGTGGTCAGGACCACGGTGACTTTCCTCTCCGCCGCGAGTTTCTCGATGTACTCCCAGATATGCTCCCGGGTCTGGGGGTCGAGGCCGAGGGTGGGCTCGTCCAGGAGCAGGATTTTCGGGCGGTGGAGAAGACCCGCCGCGAGTTCCAGCCGTCGCCTCATTCCTCCGGAGTATTTCTTCACCAGGTCGTCCTGCCGGGCGGCGAGGTCCACGAGCGCCAGGGCCTCCCGGATGCGCTCCTCCCGGACCGCCGCCGGGACCCCGTGCATGAGGGCGCGGAGCCGGAGGTTCTCGTAACCCGTGAGGAGGTCGTCGGAGGAGGGCTCCTGGAACACCATGCCGATGCTGGCGCGGACCCGGGAGGGCTGCCGCACCACGTCGAACCCGTTGACGAGAGCAGTTCCCGCGGTGGGCCTCAGGAGGGTCGCCAGCATGTGAAGGGCGGTGGTCTTCCCCGCGCCGTTGGGCCCGAGGAGGCCGAAGACCTCGCCCTCCCCGACCGAGAAGTCGATTCCGTCCACGGCGGCCCGGTCGCCGAACCTCTTGGCGAGCCCCTTCACCTCAATCATCATGGGGCCGGCTTGGCCCCGCGGACTTAAATTGCGCGCGGGCCGGGCGCGGCCTTTAACTCCCCCGCGCGAACCCTCTCCGTGGCCGAATCGGTCATGCGCGAGCACACCCTCGAAATCCCCGTGCGGTGGGGCGACCTCGACTCGGCGCGCATCATCTACTACCCCAACCTCTTCCACTACTTCGAGGCGGCCATCGAGGAGTTCTGGCGGGCCCGCGGCTACGACTACAACCGGCTCATCGAGAAATTCGGCGTCGGCTTCCCCCGGGTCGCGGCCTCCGCCGATTTCCACGCCCCCATCGTGCTCGGGGACGTCCTCCTCACCCGCATCCGCGTGGAGCGCCTCGGGCGGACCAGCATCACCTATTCCGTCGAAATGAAGCGGAAGCGGGACCGCGTCCGGGCCGTCACCGGGAAGGTCATCGTGGTGGCCGTCGGCCCGGGGACGTTCAAGCCGGTGCCGCTGCCCCCGGGGCTCCGGCGAATCATCGAGTCGGGCCGCAAGAGGCCCGTCCGGACGTAATCCATGCCCGCCGACCACGCCGCCGCGGTCCGCCATCTCCGGAGGGCCGACCCCGTCCTGGCCGGAATCATCCGCGGGGTCGGCCCCTGCCGCCTCCCCGCGCCGAGGCCGGGCCCGAAGGCGGTCTTCGAGTCGCTGGTGATGGCGATTCTCTACCAGCAGTTGACCGCCAAGTCGGCGAGCGCCATCTACCGCAAGTTCAAGGCGCTCTACGCTTGCAGACCGCCTTCGACGGTCTGCAAGTGCGAACGCGACCGCGCGTTCGCACCCCGCAACCCCGGGCCCGGGGAGATTCTCGCCACCCCCGACTCCCGCCTCCGCTCCGCGGGGGTCTCACCCCAGAAAGCGGGCTACCTGAAGGACCTCTCGAAGAAGGTGGCGGACGGGACCGTGGACCTGCGGGGCCTCCGGAAGATGGGGGACGAGGAGGTGGTCGGGGCGCTCACCGAAATCCGCGGCGTGGGCCGCTGGACCGCCGAGATGGTCCTCATCTTCACTCTCGGGCGGCCCGACATCCTGCCGGTAGGGGACTACGGGCTGCAGAAGGCGGTGAGGGAGGCCTACGGGCTGCGCTCGCTGCCGAGGCCCGAGAGGTTCCGGCGCATCGCCGAGCCGTGGAGGCCCAATCGCTCCACTGCGTCGTGGTATCTCTGGGCCAGTCAAGGGACGTGGTAGTCACGTAACCGAGTGCAATCGCCCCCAATCTTCAAGTATCGGTTTTGCATTGTATGTCATGGCGGGAGAGAGCGGGAGGCGTCCCCTTCCCCTCTCGACCGGATGGGAGGTGAACGAAGTGACGAGAAAGAAGAGCGCGAACGGCAACGGAAAGTCCCACGGGAACGCGTCGGTGGCGGCCGAGATTCTCGACCGCATCCAGGGGAAGGAGTCCACCTTCGAGATGGACTTCGAGAAGGCGGGGCTCAAACTGGGCGGCGAGAGGTGGCTGGAGGCCACCGGGACCGTCCGGCTCAGCGCAGTCCTCCTGCGCTAATCCCAATCCACAGGCAGCGGCCCGTCTGCAGCGACGCCAAGTCCGGCGCGGCGCCTCCCCAAAAAAGGCGTGCCCGCGTGCGCAGAGCGCCCAGCCCCCGGCCCGGGACCTCCCCATGGCTCATCTGCCGGGCCGGGGGTCCGCGGCGCCGTGCGCATTTCCAATGCCGGACGACCCACAGCGACATCCCCTGGGGTCTCCACCCCCGGAGGCCCCGCGCGGCCGGAAGACCCGCTCGTTCGGTCAGGGGTTGGCGGGTCAGAGAGGCGGGCCCTGCACCGAATCCGGCAAGCGGGGAGAGGGGCGGTTTTGCCCCCTCCCCGCGAAGTCCCGGGCCCCTCGGAAACTCTCTCGTTTCGTCGGCGCGGGCCTCTACCTCGCGTGCCGAAGGCACGCGTGGCAGTCAAAGGATGAGGCCCGCGCCGGTCCTTTCGGGAACTCTCTCGTTTCGCCGGGACGACGACGTTGCCGACGGGACGCTGACGATACTGGAGGGGACCGCGCGGGGAGTAGCAACAACTACATCTCTTCGATGGCTTCGATTCCGAGGCAATCAAGAGCGTTCTTCAGCACCCCCCTCGCCCCCTCCACCACCGCCAGCCTCGCCCCGCGCCGGTCTTCGGGCGCCTGCAGCACCGGCACGTCCCTGTAGAACTGGTTGAATTTCTCCGCCGCCTGCTGCGCATAGACCGCCACCAAGTGGGGCCTCCGGAGGTCCGCCGCCTCCTCCAGGACCAGCCGGAACCTCGCGAGTTCGCGAATCATCTCCCTCTCCGGGGCCCCGAGGGCGGCCGGGTCCTTCGGGAACGAGGGCAACTCCTCCGCCTTCCGCAGAATCGCCGCCGCCCGCGTGTGGGCGTAGAGCGCGAAGGGCCCTCCGCGCTTCTCGAAGTCGAGCGCAGTGCGCCAGTCGAAGACGGTCGGCTTGTCGGCCGAGACCTTCAGGACGTCGAACCGGACGGCGGAGAGGGCGACGGCGCGCGCGATTTCCTTGATTTTTTCCTTCGGCAACTCGGAACCGCGCCGCGACTCGGTCTGCTTGAGGGCTTCGGCCTCGACCTTGTCGAGCAGGTCGTCCACCGCCACGTAGGTCCCGGCCCGGGTGGACATCGAGCCCTCCGGGAGCGAAACGAACTCGAAGTGGACCGTCTCGGGGGCGGGGAGGCCGAGGAGTTTGAGCGCGGCGGCCAACTGCCTGGCGTAGAGTTTGTGGTCTTCGCCCAGGACATCAATCATCGCGCCCCGCTTCGATTTCCACCGGTGGTAGGCGAGGTCCCGGGAGGCGTAGAGGGAGGTCCCGTCCGACCGGACCAGCATCAACTCCTTCTCGAACCCCTCCAGGGCCAGCGAGAGGGCCCCGTCGGGGCTGCGGGAGGCGCCGTCCATTTTCTCAATTCTCCTGAGCAGTTCCGCCGCCTCCTTCGCGAACCGCGATTCCCACACCGTCTCGTCGTGGCGCGCCCCGAGGCGGTCGAGGGTGGCCCCGATGCCCTTCAGGCAGGTTTCGACTCCGCGCCGGAACGCTTCGGCCGCCTTGGCGTCGCCCCGCTCATAGCGGAGGAGGACCTCTTTCACCTCCTTCTCGGCGGCGGGCTCCTTCTCCAGGTCTCGGTTGGCCGCGATGTAGACGTCGGCCACCGCGTGGTCGGGCTTCTTGCCGGGGTCGAGCGGGTGGCGGCCGAGCCCCCACGCCAGCACCCCGATTTGCCGCCCCATGTCGTTTACGTAGTATTGCGTCTCGACTTCGTGCCCCACCCTCCGCAGGATGCGCGCCAGCGAATCCCCGAGGAGCGCGTTCCGCAGGTGGCCGATGTGGAGCGGCCCGTCGGGGTTGGCGCTGGTGTGCTCCAGCACTACGCGGCCCTTGTGGCCGAGGTGGCCGTATCCATCGCCCTCGTCGAGGATTTTTTTCAGCGCTTGCAAGTGGAACCCCGGGGCGGCGGAGAAGTTGAGGTAGGGGCCCTGGGCCTTCACCCCGCCGAGGAGGCCCGAGACCTTGATTCTGGCCGCCACATCGGCGGCGAGTTTGGCCGGGTTCTTGGGGGCGAGTTGGAAGCAGACGCGGGTCGAGAGGTCGGCGTGCTGCGACGGCTCCAGCCAGGTGCGGGCGGGGGCGTCGGGGGGCTTGTGGCCAAGGGCGCGGAGGGCGTCCGCCAGCGCCTTCTCCACTTGGGAGCGGAGTTCGAGGAGCATGGGCCCCCATGGGGCCTGGAGGCTTTACCGTTTAGCTCTCTGGAGTGGACCTCCAAACGGTCAGGCGACTGAGTTACCTCGAAGAACCGATATCAATGGCGTGGAATCGAAATCCGAGCGTCCCTCGCTTCCCGACCACATGTGAATATCCGCCCCCCCCGCCCTTTTCACGTAGGATGAGGAGGTTGAGCGGGGTCTCTCTGACAGCATTGCTGCTACTCGCAGCCGCAGCCTCTGCCCAATCCAACGTTCCCGCGGTCAACGAAACTGACTCCTTCTCCGACCTCCGCATCGCCTCGTTGCTGAGCGACCTCGCCAACCTCTTCGTCGAGCGGGCGATTTACCTCACCAACTCCACGACCCTCCTCCAGGACTCCACGCTGCAAAACGTCTCGGTCCTGAAACCCCTCCATGTCGCCACCCTTCTGGACGAATCTGTCACCGGCGTCTTCAACGGCGCCGGAGTCCGCGACCCCGCCCGCTCCTCTCGCGCTGGCGAACTGGTCGTCGAGAACCGCGAGTCCTACGCGGGCCGCCTCGGCTTCACCGTAACCCTTGAAAACACCGACTTCACGACCCTGGGCCCGCAGGCCATATTCGCGACGCTCCAGCCCGGCTCCAATTCGAAGCCCTACGTCCACACCCGGGGCCCCTCGGGCAACCTCGCCCTCGGCTTCAACACCAGCCTCCCCCAGGGGCTGCGGTTCTCCTACGACGAGACACTGGAGTTCCGCTTCCTCGTCCAGAACCCCTCCGCCTCGACTCTCAACGCCACCGCCAGCCTCCCCCTCCCGGCCAACCTCACCCTCTGCTGCTCCTTTGCCGTCCAGCCCCGGACCCCCGGCCTCTCCTACGACGGGGCCACCAACTCCCTCTCATGGTCGGGCACCCTCGCCCCCGCCTCCAACGCAACCCTCGCGTTCCAGGTCCACCTCAAGGTGACTGACGGGGCCATCGCCCGCGAAGGGACTCTTGTCCTCCCCCTCACGTGGACTGTCACCTCGGTCTCCCCGACTACCGTCTCAGGCGCCCGCGTCACGGGCGTCGACGGGAACGAACTCTTCCTCACACTCGTGGAGGAGAAGCGGGAGCGCACCACCGAGATTCTTGCCCTTGAAGAGACCCTCCGAATCCCCATCCTCACCCGCCTCGTCCTCGCCTTCCGGACCGACTCCACCAACGCGCAGTTCGTGGACGCGGTGGCTCAGGCCCGGCCCGACATCTACGTCGTCAGCGCGTCCACCAAGGCCGACTTCTTCAACGAGTTGCGGAGCCGCTTCTACAACGTCCTCTGGCTGGCCAACACCGGCGCCGACACCGAAGCCGAGAATCAGTTCACCGACTCGGAGATTGCGGAGGTCCAAGCGCTCGTCAAGGCCGGCTCCCCCATCGGCCGCGGCCTCATCGTGAGCGGGTTCGGCCTGAAGTATGCGCCCGGTCTCGGTCCCATCCTCGGGGTCAACTACCGCGGCTCCCTCCCCATGGGCAACAGGTTCGAGGTCCGCCCCGTGGAGGTGCTCGTGGACCACAACATCACGAAGGGCTTCGTGGACCAGCGGCTGGAGGCGACCTCCTGGTTCGTGCGGACCGAGGCCACCCGCGCCTCCGTCCTCGCCCGCCTCGCCGACGGCGTCCTGCCGGGCCTCCGCCTCGGAGTTCCGTTCTGGCAGAAGCAACTCCCCGCAATCACAGCCTCTATATTCGGCAACGGCTCGGGCGTCCTCTTCGCCCCCGACACCGGGACCTCCTGGCAGTCGGGCCGCAGCCCCCAGGCGTGGCTCAACCTCACCATCAACGCCATCGACTGGGTCCCCTCCGCCCAGGGGAGCGAAGCGCAACTCAGCATCTCCACGCGGTTCAGCCCGCCCCAAATCACGGCGCGGCAGAACAGCAACGGCGACCAGAACAAGCAGGTCAAGGTCAACGTGACCTTGGAGAACACCGGCGCTTCGGCCCTCTTCAACCTCCAGGCCGCCGAGGTCCTCCCGGCCGGATTCGTGCTGACGCAGGGCTCTACGACCGCCAACTTCTCCTCGCTGGCCCCCGGCGAGGCGGCGAGCTTCGCCTTCTCCGCCGAAGTCCCCGCCTCGGAGGCGGCCGACTTCTTCCTCAACACCACCGTGACCGCCCTCGACAGCCAGGGCGCGGCCCACTCGTTCTCGGGAGGCGCCACCCTCACCGTCCAGCTCCCGCCGGGGGCTGTCTGCGCCGACCCGCCACAGCCCCAGGACCACGGGAAGGGGCAGGCGAAGGGGAGGGCCCTCAAGTGCGGGACCTTCTTCGTCCCCAGCGGCGGCGGTAGCGGCGGCAAACCCGACTGCCCGCCCGGGTGGCTGAAGCACAGCCAGACCGGGGCGTGCGAGAACCCGGGGCAGGGCGGCGGGAATGGCGGAGGGAACGGTAACGGCAATGGCAACGGCCAGGGAGGCGGGCCATGAGAGGAACCAAGCCCCTCCCGATGCGTGTCGGGGCCTTGGCTTTCGCAGTCCTTTTCCTCACGGCGCTCGTCCCCCCGTCGGCGCTGGCCGACCACCGCTCCGCCGGGACGCAGTTCGTGGAGGTCCGGGCGGAGGAGAGGCAGGTGGCGGTCTATGACGAGAAGAGCAACCTGAAGAGCGTCACCACGACGGGCAAGATAGTCGCCAACAATACCGAGGACCAGGAGTTGCAGAGCGTCCGCATCGAACTCAGCAACATCTCGGGCACCAACTTGACATCACCCATTTTCGTGAATCTGCCGCCGGGCGAGAGCGTGGTGGCGACCTACGCGGTCAACGCCCAGCCCAGGCTGGCCCTCTCGGAGGAGTGGAAGTCCATCACCTATCAGGAGAAGATAGAGGAGTTCCGCGCCCAGGGACGCATCTCCGACTCGACCGCGGCCCGCTACCTCTCCAACCTGAAGCAACTCTTCTTCGGGATCCCGAACACTCTGGAGTTCAACGTCACCGTTGAGAACCGGGGGCCGAACGCATCCAATGTCACGCTGACCGACCTACTGCCCGATGGACTCACGGGCCCCACCCTCATTTCCGCAACTGTCCCAGGGGCCTACGCGACCGCCAACCTCGCCTACGACGCCGCGACCGACTCCCTGACCATCCCCCGGTTCCCGTCGGGGACCTCCACGACCCTGACGTTCCGGGGGACCCTGCCTGCCGTCACGGACTCACAGAAGGACTTCCTGAACCTTTCCAAGACCACCACCGCCACCTATGAAATCCGCGTGGAGGCGGCGCAGGCATTCGTGCCTCCGGTAATCGAGACGCCCGAAATCATCGAATTGAAAAACCTCACGGCAACCTTCAACAATACCACCGGGAATATAATCCAGATCTCTAGCGCGCTCACGCCTGTCATCGATGAACTGAACCGCACCTTTTCAGAGCGCGACCTCCCATTCATGGACGCATTATTGCCAGTGGCCCGGAACGGTCTGGAGAATCTGTCTCAACAGTTCGCTTGCGCTGCGGGAGTGATTAACCGGTCGAGAGTCGTTTATAACTCTGCGCTTAATTCTTTCAACGTGGCCATCAACAGCTCGGTTCTTGAGGCAGGAGTTGCCGATCTTGAAAGCAATGGCTTCTCCCCGGAGTACACCCAGCTTCTGAAAGAACAGGGCCTTAACGACTCCCAACTCGCGGAGTTGAGGGACCAAATCCTGAAAAACAAAGACGCCATCACAAAGTCCCAGCTGAACGGGAGCTTTGATAAGCTTAAAGCAACCTACCTCAATGCCTCGTCGGACTCCGTTACTTTCGCGTTTGATGTTCTTGAGAACGCGGCAATTATCAATCAGGAGAAGGTTCGAGTCGCGCCCCCTACATCTTCGGACAATCAAACAATCCAACAATTGAAGGCGCAGATCACCCAAGCCGTCTCGGAAATGAACTTCAGCCATCTGGATGCCCTCTCCGCTGAGGCCGCCTCTTTCTTTTTTGCCCTAGCCCAGAAGACCGGCCGAGAAGAAGACACCTACCACTACAATGAGAGCCTCCGTCTTAAGACCGCTGCAACCCTGGCTCGATGCGGAGACGTAGAAAGCGCCAAAACCCTTCTCGCCCCGCCCCCTCTCCCGAGATTTATGGAGAGCTTGCGCCTAAGGCCTCAGGGAACCGGGCAGAAGTTCCAAATTCCGCCCTTTGCCCAATTCTCTATTGGCACCTTGCTTGGCCCGCTTTTCAAGGACTCTTCGACGGGTCAGTTCTTCATTTTCCATCCTACCACCGGCGAGAAAGTGGTTCTTCAGACCGATCCCGCCACAGGCCAACTCTTTTTAATCGATCCAGTGTCTGGACAAAGGGCCGACTTGCTCACGCCCACACCGCCCATAGCTCCCTATATCGGGACTGAGATTGTCATGCCAGCTACCGCTCAGTCCGGGGAATACACGGTCACTTATCCCGGGAGTTTACCAGCCAGGCAATTTGACGCCACCATCGCGTCAACATGGTCGCTGCTCAGAAATCCTCAATACACTCCTCCGTTCCCTCAGCCATGGGGTTCTCTGGCCGGTAGCTTTGCATTTAAGGTAAGCAAGAACGGCAATGTTGTGCTTGGCCCCGAGGCAACTTCGTTCAGCGGTGGATTTGAATCGGTCCCGTTGGGACCCACCTCCGGGTTCAGCGCGGATGGAGGCAATTTTTCGGCAAGCATTCTATTCGTCCCCGACCTTCGGTTCTTGAGTACTCCAAGCCCCGGGTTCTCGCAGTTCACCGCGAATGAAATCGAACTGGTGGCCACCCGGACGCTGCCCATCGTGCCGCTGGTCGACCCGCCCGAGGTTCGGCCTCCCCTGGCGGTTGACAACATCGAGCCCGAGAGGCTGCTATACGAAACGGGGGCCCGGTTGGCCATCCTCGCAGAAGCGGGCAAAGCGGACAACGTTCAAATCGCGGATGAGGTCATTCAGGCGAGGAATCTGTCAACACGTGCGGCTGGAAAGATGACCGCCGCAGGTGGTCTCGAAGCGAACCTCTTCGCCCGCCTCTCCATCCAGGGACCGACCGATGAGATGAGAAAGATCCTTGACACACTCCAATTCTTCAGCGGGGGGCTCGTTGATGACCTATCCGCTCTCGCGGGGCTCTCACGGCGCGTTTCCAAGAATCTGGGGACCTATCAGGATCTTGCACAAGGCGATGCCAATCTCTCGGTCCACCACATCGCCGAATCTGGACCGAGTCAGTCAACCCGCGCGGTCCTGCACGATTCGGGTTACACCGACAGCGAAATTAGCGGAATCGAGCAGTATATCCAGAGCAACGAGGACAGGCTCGTTCAGGAAAGCGCGTCGGACAGCTTCTCTGCGGTCCAAGGCGGCTATCTCCTGCGCGTGGACGAGGCCATCAGCGGCCTCAGCATCGCGACTTCGGCTTTCGCCGGGCAAAAGAGAGAGTTCTCGCCTCCCAGTGCAGCGGACGCCATCGAGTTGAGCCGGCTTTCGAGCGACCTCGATCTTGCCGCCAGGGGCGGGGATTTCAGCGCCATACAAACCAGCGCGCCCAAATTCGCCCGACTCCTCTTCGGGTTGAGCTCCGACAACGGCATGGATCTGGTGAAAGGACTGCGGGAGGCCCTCAGACTCCAAAGTGCCGCTTCACTGGCCCTTTACGGAGATCGAGATCTGGCATCTGCAATCCTTCCGACAATCGAGCTTCATTCCCACGTCTCCGCGGGGGTTGCGTCTCTGGGAAACACGGTCCTGAATCTTGGCGAGCCGAACACGGTCACTTTCACATTCGTCAACAAGGGCGACGCCACTTCGGGCATCGGCGTCGAACTCCGCTTTTTCGACTTCGTGACTCCTGTGGGCAAAAGGACGTGCTTCTCGGATCTCTCTCTGGACGCTGGCGGAACTCTGGGCTCAGTCGCCCAGAGGACTTGCACTTTCTCCAGCAATGACGTGCAAGGAGCATACGCAGGCCAAGCCATCAGCATCGAAGCCCACCTCCTAGTGCCCAACGAGCCCGATACCACGTTCAAGTTCTGGAGCGTGAGTTTTGCGTCGGCACCCTCTCCGTCTCCGACTCCTACGGCCACGCCGTCTCCCACTGCTTCGCCAACTCCCACCCCGACGGCCACTCCTACCCCCACGCCCACTCCCACGCCGACTCCAACTCCGCCGCCGCTTCCCGACAGGGATGGAGACGGGACTCCGGATCAGAGTGACATGTGTCCGGACGCACCGGGCCCCACATTCACGGGTGGATGCCCCGTCACACTGCCCCCGGAGGGCATGGGAAGCATGGGATCCGAAGCGGGTCTCGCTGTTCTAGCGGCGATTAATGGCAGGCCGGTTTCGGCTGACGCTCGTGTTTTTTTCCCGGATGTGAACAAAGAAATATTTAGACGGATTGATGAGGGGAGGGTCGTGGCAAAAGTTCCCGCAGGCAATACAATCATCCTCCTGTCCGACCGATTTAAGGAGACATTGCAGCGCTTTGCCACGGTCCCGGGTGACTACTTCGAGATCAAACCGGTGATCGAGCCTCTTAGTCCGTTTGAACTTGCGAAACTAAAGCAAGAGCAAAAGGCGAATGCGGGGGACGCTGCGGAGTTCTGGAGTATGATCGCAGGAGGGTGTAATTTCCTCCTCGGAAAGAAACTAAAACTGCTGTGCGCTTTGCCAACCGCTTTTGCACTTGACTTCGTCGCTATTAAAATAGATCCCTAATGAAACTGAGTAAAAAGCAGAAAATTATAGCTGTAGGATGCTGGATCACGGTAGGCTTTTTCGGTTGGCAGTTGCACAATAAGGCGATTCTAGCAACTGCTTGGTTTCTGGGGGCGCTCGTCTTGACGTTATCGTTCTCGTTTTTGTTGGATAGAATTGTTATCGGGGGGTTATCTTTCACATTAGGATTTCTAGACCTACTAGATTCTCTAGGATACGAGAATAAAATTTTGAATGCATTCACAGCGCCTATGCTGATTGTTTTTCTTATTTATATTTGGGTCTCATCTACCTTAAGGGAGCGGCGGGGGAAACCTGTTGGGGGAGAAGGTGGAAGAGCCCGCTAACCGGTGGGCCTTAAGCGACACATGAAAAGGCGAGAAGCTGCTCTGGTATTCTTCTTTATGGCGCTGACTATTATCGGCTTTATCGCATTACGTTCCGGTCTTACCGTTTTGCTATCACCGATGGCGTTTCTGTCATCGGCCGCAGTCCTATTATTTGGCAAAAGATCATTGGGAACTTATCTCGCGGCGGGTATCGGATTTGTTTTCTCTCTTTTAATTTTGTTAGATCAGGTACTCCCAGGATTTTATGAAAGAACAAATAAGATAATAGGCCCGCCTCTTGTAATATCGACACTCATTCTTGTGGCAACATTCTCGATAATAGAAGCAGCGAAAAAGAGACCAAGAAAATGAGCGTGGAGGAAAATTTTAAGAAAAGCAGAGACGTATAATAAAACCGAAACAGGCAGGCTCAAACCCAGTTAAGGCCCGCCGTTCTTGAAATAGAGGAAGAGGCCGACGGCCGCCAATATGAGGCCCGCGGTAGCTCCGACGATTTCAATGCCCAACGACTTCCCGGCCTCCACAAACTCCCCCTGCGCGGAGGCGCTTACGAAAACTCCGCTCTGAGAGAGGGAGGCGAAGAGGACTACAGCGCCGATAGCCACAAGAACAAGGAAGGGCCAATCGCCGTTTGCCATGCCTCGAAGGACGACCAGCAGCGTGAAAACCTTTCCGTCCGAGTTTCAGGCCACGGCGCCCATCGCTTCCGCCAGTTCCTTCGCCAGGCCTTTTTCCACGAGCTTCCTAGCGATGAACTCCTGGATTTCAGGGTCGTTGAGAATCTTGAACACCGCCGCGTCATCCCTCTTCCGAATCCCGTCAATCCGCATGGCCGTCTCCGCGTCCAGGGCGAGGTCGCACCTGTTGCAGAAAACGGCCACGCTTGAGTTCACGAAGCCGCACCTGGGGCACTTCCTGGGCTTCATCTTGAGCTCCTCCTTCT
>CAZANW010000018.1:27453-29632 GCA_964486625.1 uncultured Halobacteria archaeon | reverse complement strand
GTTCGAGGTAGCCGCCGAGGTCGTCAACCTTGGCGCCCAGGCCGGAGATGACGGGCGGGGTGTCGTCCACGGTGACGTTCCACGTGCGATTGGCGCTCGTCCCGTTGGGGTTGCCCAGGGATGCGTCCACCACGTAGGTCCCGGAGCCGCTGAAGGTGCGGTCGAAGAAGTCGGAAGCGCTGTTCGCGGTCGTCCGCTCCGCCGACCCGTTCACCCGCCACGTCCAGTCGCCGCTCTGGTTGGCCGTCGCGTTGAAGCGGACGGCTGCCCCGTTGCCGACGGTGAGGTTGGCGGCGGGGCCCGTGGCGTTGTTCGACCAGGAGGTGATGGCCGGCGGCCCGGGCACCGTCACGCTCCACGTGCGGTTGGCGCTGGTCCCGTTGGGGTTGCTGACGTTGACGGCCACCGTGTAGGCCCCGGAGGCGGCGAAGGTGCGGTTGAAGAGGTCGGAAGCGCTGTCGGCCGCGGTCTTCTCCACCGCCCCGTTCACCCGCCAGGTCCAGTTCCCCGTCTGGTTGGCGGCGGCGCTGAAACTGATGTTGGCGGAGTTGGCGACGGTGAGGCTGGCGCTCGAATCGCCGGTGGCGTTGTTGGAAATCGCGGTGATGTTCGGGGGGCCCGGGACGGTGACGTTCCACGTCACGTTGGCGCTGGTGCCGTTCAGGTTGCTCACGTTGGCGACGATGGCGTAGTTTCCGGGAGAGGCGAATGAACGGTCGAACGTGTAGGCGGGGGCGTCGGTGCCGGTCTGCGCCACCTCCCCGTTCACCCTCCAAATCCAGACTCCGCTCTGGTTGGCGGTGGCGTTGAACGTGACCGCCGTCCCGTTGATGACCGCCAGGGAGAGGGCCGCGTCGCCGGTGACGTTGTTCGACCACGAGGTGATGTTCGGGGGCGACTCCACGACCCACGTCCAGTTCGCCTGGACCGAGCCGTTGGGGCCGGTGGCGGACAGGGTCACGTTCCACGTCCCCTTGACCGCCGAGGTGTTGTTGTAGTAGATGATGGATGCCGGGGCGTTGGTCTGGACCGTGCCGCCGTCGATGGTCCAGGTCGCGTCCGCGCTCTGGTTGAGCGTCGCGTTGAAGGAGCGCGCCGCCCCCGGCGGGTCGTGGACGGGGTCGGGGGGTTCGGAGGAGAGGACCGCCGGCGGCCCCGGGACGGTGACGGTCCAGATGCCGTAGGCGCTGGTCCCGTTGGGGTTGCTCACGTTGACCGCCACCGTGTAGGTTCCGGAGCCGTTGAAGAGCCGGTCGAAGGAATCGGAACCGCTGTTGGCCGCGGTCCGCTCCACCGCCACGTTCACCCACCAGGACCAGTCGCCGCCCTGGTCGGCGGTGGCGTTGAAGCGGACCCAGGTTCCGTTGGCGACGCTGAACGCGGTCGTGTTGTTGGTGACGTTGTTGGAGATGGAGGTGAGGGTGGGGGGCGGCGGCAGGGTGATGGTGACGACGGCGTTGGAGGTGTTATTCTCCGCGACGGCCGGGCTGTTGGACTGGAAATTGACGTCAAGGGCCCCGGCCCCGGCGCCGGTGGCGTTGACCGTGAAGTTGAGCGTGCAGGACTCTCCGGCCTTCAGCACGCCGCAGGAGCGGGGGTTGCCGCCGGAGTAGCGGCCGAACTTGCCGCCGTCGGCGCCGAGGTAGATGAGTTGGTTGGTGGAGTCGTGGGTTAGCACTTGGGGGCCGCTAACTCCAATCCAGTCTCCGGTGTCGGTGCCAGAGAGGTTAACCGTGACGTTGGTGGTGCGGTTGTAGACGCCGAACTTGCCGGTATCAGCACCGAGGTAGATGAGTTGGTTGGCGGAGTCGTAAGCCAATGTGTTGATGTTGCTCGTTCCAATCCAGTCGCCGGAATCCTTGGCGGAGAGGTCGGTGAGGATGTTGGTGGTCGCATTGTAGACCCCGAACTTGCCGCCGCTGGCGGCGAGGTAGATGAGTTGGCTCGCGGAATCATACTCGAGTCGGATGACGGTAGTGCTTCCAATCCAGTCCCCGGTGTCGGTGGCCGAGAGGTCGGTGGTGACGTTGGTGGTGCGGTTGTAGACGCCGAATTTGCCACCCCAGATGCTGAGGTAAATGAGTTGGTTGGCCGAATCGAAGACCAGCGAGGCCAAATTGGTGGTTCCAATCCAGTCCCCGGTGTCGGTGGCCGAGAGGTCGGTGGTGACGTTGGTGGT
>CAZANW010000018.1:25766-27353 GCA_964486625.1 uncultured Halobacteria archaeon | reverse complement strand
GCGGTTGTAGACGCCGAATTTGCCACCATCGGCGCCGAGGTAGATGAGTTGGTTGGCGGAATCGTAGGCCAGTGCTCGAATGGTATTGGTCCCAATCCAGTCCCCCGTGTCTGTCGAGGAAAGGTTCACCAGCGAATCATCCGCCACCCGGAACGGCACCGCGCTTCCGTTGAAAGCGTCGGTCTCGACGGCGGTGTTCGGCACCGTCCCCGTGGCGTTGTATCTTAACGTCCCATTCACCCTCCCGCACGTCGCCCCGGCGGCCCCGCTGCATGTGACGGTGGCGTTGACGGTGAAGGTGGAGTTGCGGGGGACGGACTGGGAGGCGGGGGTCCCGTTCAGTGCAACGGCGAGGGATGGCTCGGCGGTCCCCGTCAGGCTCAGGTTGTCGTAATACCCGTAAGCATCGTTCCGCCCGTCCGTGCACGAGTTGCCCGCCCGGAGGAGGACGGCGCTGGTGGCGACCGCCTCCGGGGTGGAGTAGTTGAAACTGGCCCGGGGGGCCCCGTTGATGGTGAGATTTGCCTTGCGGGCGCCGTGGTCGAAGTAGACCTCGATGGTGGCGGTGCGGTCGATGATGCCAACGCACGACTGGGGATTTCCGGTATTGCTGTTGCAGTAGGCCTTGGTCTCCCCGAGGACCTGGGACTCCTCGTTGCTGTAGCCCCCGTCGGTTCCGTCGCGGTTCACGTAGTGGCGGAAGACCCAGCCGCCGCTGGCGTTGACGAGGCCGAACTCCACCCGGCCGCAACTGCTGGTGACGGGGGTCTGCTCGTAGTCGATGCGGAAAGATTCGGGGACGACGGGGGAGGAGAAGTTCTGCTGGATGCGGGCCGTGGAGATGAGGTTCGCGTGGACCCGGGCGCGGCCGCTGTCGTCGACGGCGTCGTTGTTGTTGGCGCTCTCGTTGACGAAGGTCCAGCTGGCGAGGCCGTTGGAGAAGTCGGCGTTCTGGATTTGGTTGGCGGCGAGTTTGACGACGCGCCACTCCCAGTTGCCCGGTACCGAGTCGTATCCCGCCGCGTAGATGCTACCGGAGGGGTCGAGGGCGACGGCCAAGGCAGCGTCCGTGGATCCGCTCGAATCCTGTGACCAGTTCCACGCCGGGGTCCCGTTCGGGTAGAGTTTGACCACCCGCCATTGACTGCTGCCGGAGGCTTGGTCCCATCCCGCTACGTAGATGTTCCCTGAGGAATCACTCGCGATGGAGCGGGCCTCATCGGTGGCTGTCGCGTTGGGGTTGTCTGTCCAGTTCCAAGTTTGGGTCCCGTTGGGGTAGAGTTTCACCACCCGCCATTCGGCATTGCCGGGGACGAAATCGTAACCGACCACGTAGATGTTCCCGAAGGGGTCGAGAGTGGCGGCCACGGCGGTGTCGGTATTCCCGCTCGGGTTCTCCGTCCAGTTCCATGCCTCGGTCCCGTTGGGGTAGAGACTGACGACCCGCCACTCAGCGTTGCCGGAAGCGGAATCGATCCCTGCCGCGTATAGGTTTCCGGAGGAGTCCAGAGCAATGGAATAGACGCTGTCGTCGCTTCCGCTCGGGTTCTCCGTCCAGTTCCACGCCTCGGTCCCGTTGGGGTAGAG
>CAZANW010000018.1:0-25666 GCA_964486625.1 uncultured Halobacteria archaeon | reverse complement strand
CGCTTCCGCTCGGGTTCTCCGTCCAGTTCCACGCCTCGGTCCCGTTGGGGTAGAGTTTCACCACCCGCCACTCGGAGTTGCCGGGGACGTAGTCATATCCCGCCGCGTAGATGTTGCCTGCTGTGTCCACCACTATGCCGTATGCCTTGGCGTTACCGCCACTCGGGTTGGCTGTCCAGTTCCACGCTTCGGTGCCGTTGGGCCAGAGCTTCACCACCCGCCACTCGTTGTTGCCGGGGACGTAGTCATATCCGGCCGCGTAGATGTTGCCGGAAGCGTCAAGGGCGAGGAAATTGGCTACATCGTTGCCCCCGCTCGGGTTCTCCGTCCAGTTCCACACCACCGGCGGCGCCTCCTCCGCAGCCGCGGCCCCGGCCAACGCCAGCAGCACGACCGCGGCCGCTACGACCGTCCAATGTTTCCGTCGCCTACGTGAGCCCCCGCCGCGGCTGCGTCCGGCAGCCACGACCGGGCCCGCAGGCCGGGATGCGAACTCCCGCCCCCGGGCGCAGGCCGATGGCTCCGCCTCGGTCGGAGGCCCGGAGCCGCCCGCCGGAGGGCCGGGGCCCGGAGGCGGCCCCGCGCCTCCGTTCGGGTCGGATTGGACGGGCGGATGAAGAGCCAGGGCGCCCGGCAGGGGGCGCTCGCCGCCCGATGGCTCAAGCGGGCCCAACCGGAGGTCGGCATCTTCGCGCCTCCGCGGCAGCAGCCCCGCCCCCGCCGGGATGGCGAAGGAGACCCCGAGGAAAACCAGGGCCAGCGAGATTACCCCGAGCCGCGCCCACGGGTCGGGAGTGCGACTGTTCGGACCTCCTCCGGATTCCCCCATGTAGCCATTTCTAAAGCGTTGCGCGAGTGTAAAATGGTATTTGTGCAACTTATCCGGATTTTCGCCGAATCCGTCCCCGATTCCGCCGCCAAAGGATGGCGGCCGGTGGCATTTGTGCGCCGGGAGACCCACACAACGTTTTTGTAACCTCCCCCCCTTCCCCCGCGTGTGAGCCTCCTCCCCCTCTACGCCGGAGCGGCCGGGTTCGCCCTGACCTTCGGCGTCCTCTCGGCCTTCGGCCGGGACCCCTACTTCCACCCCGACCGGAGGTGGGTCCTCCTCTTCAGCGCCGTCAACGGCGTCCAACTCGCCCTCGCAGCCGGGGCCGGACTCCTCACCTACCGCGCCGCCCTCTTCGCGGGCTTCCTGCCCGCCGTCGTCGCGGGGCTCGCGGTCATCGGGGGGTTCCTCACCTTCTGGCTCTGGGTCAACGTCAAGACCTTCTTCTGAGCGCAGCGATGAAAGGTTCCCGGGAACACGTCCTCCTCTACCCGGCCTACTTCGACGCCTCCAAGACCCGCGCCGAGGGGCGGAGGGTCCCCCGGGCCCTGGCGGTGGATGGGCCCACTCCCGACCGGCTCGCGGCCGCGGCCAAAGCCCTCGGGCTCGCGGCGGAAGTAGAGGCGGAGGCGGCCCACTCCCGCGCCCCCTGGGCGGGCGGGGGGCGCGTGAAGGTCCAGAAGCGGGGAACCAAGGAGGCCCTGATGAAGGAGGTCGCCCGCAAGCTAAAGGGCGCCTGACCCGGGAAACACTTTCACCCCGCATCCACCGCCCCTTATTAACCGTCCTCTTCTAATTCCCGGTCGGAGGTGATACCATGGCAGAAGCAAAATCCATCGAAGACCTGCCCGGGGTCGGAGCGACCCTGGCAGAGAAACTCCGCGAATCGGGCTACGGAGACATCATGTTCCTGGCGACCGCGTCGCCGGGCTCGGTCTCCGAGCAAATCGAGGGCATCAGCGAGGGCACGGCAGCCAAAATCATAGCCGCCGCGCGGAAGGCGGCCAACGTCGGCGGGTTCGAGACCGGCGCCCAGATTCTCGAGCGGCGGAAACTGGTGGGCAAACTGACCACCGGCTCCACGTCCCTCGACGAGTTGCTCGGGGGCGGCATCGAATCCCAGTCCATCACCGAATTCTACGGCGAGTTCGGGTCGGGGAAGACCCAACTCTGCCTCCAGCTCTCGGTGAACTGCACCCTTCCCAAGGCCGAGAAGGGGTTCGGGGGCTCCGTCGTCTGGATTGACACGGAGAACACCTACCGGCCCGAGCGGGTGAAGCAGATGGCTGAGGAGCGGGGCTACGAGGCCGACGATGTCCTCAAGTCGGTCCATGTGGCCCGGGCCTTCAACGCGAACCACCAGATTCTCCTGGTGGACAAGGCGCGGGAATTGGCCAACGAGCTGCGGGACACCGACCGCCCCGTGCGGCTGGTGGTCGTGGACTCGGTGACCTCCCACTTCCGGGCCGAGTTCGTGGGCCGCGGGACTCTGGCCGACCGGCAGCAGAAGCTCAACAAGCACCTGCACGACCTCATCAAGTTCGCCGACGACCTCAACGCGGCCATCGTCATCGCGAACCAGGTCCAGGCCCGGCCGGACGTCTTCTTCGGGGACCCCACCCGGCCCATCGGGGGCCACATCCTGGGCCACACGGCCACCTTCCGCGTCTACCTGCGGAAGTCGAAGGGCGAGAAGCGCATCGCCCGGCTGGTGGACTCGCCGAACCTGCCCGAGGGGGAGGCGGTCTTCTCCGTCGGCTCGGCGGGAGTCTCGGACTGAATCCCAACCCCGGGGCGCGAGCCCCGGGTCCATTTTTTCAGATTCCTTGAGTCCCTCAAGGTTTAAATCACGACCGCCCGACCGGGCGGGATGCCGGTCATCAACACGCCGGAGTGGTATGAAGCGCTCTACAACGCCATCAACTCCAGCAAGGACTACGAGGAGGCGGCGAAGGACTGGGAGGGGGACATGCTTTTCGTGATTGACGGGGACGGCCGGTCGCCCTACGTGCCCACGGGCGAGAAACGGGTGTTCTACATCGACCTCCACCACGGCAAGTGCCGTTCGTACAAACAGTTGCAGCGGGAGGACGAGGTGAAGGCGGCCTACACGATTCGCGGCCCGGCCTCGGTCTGGGAGGGAATCCTCGCCGGCCAGCAGGAGCCCCTCCAAGCCCTGCTCCAGGGGCTTCTCACTCTGGAGGGGGACATGGCCCGCATCCTCCGGTATGTCGGCGGGGTTCAGGCCATGGTGGACGTCCTCAACGTGGTGCCCACCGAATGGCCGAAGGGGAAGCCCCCGGACTACAAGACCTGACTCCTACCCTCTTTTTTCCTCTTCGATGCGAAGCAGGAGGTCGCGCACGTCCCCGGCGCGATGCAACTCCGACTCGTCCAGGAACACCGTGTCCGGGACATCGCCCGCCGGGGACCTCTCTCCCCCCCGGACGAAGAAGGCCGAGAGGGCCTTGACCACCACCGAGATGCTCGCGGTGATGTGGGCTCGCCGGTAGGTGACGGGGTTCTGACCCCCGAGGCCGACTAGGAGGGGGCGCTCCTCCAAACCCTCCTCCGGCTCCCCGGCCCGGAGGACCGCGTCGAAGGGGGCGCGGGCCGCGGGGTGGACCTCGAACCCCAGGCTCCGGAGCCTCTGGAGCCTCGGGTCCGACAGCGGCGGGGGCGGCGGCCCGGGGGAGGGCGCGGGCTCCAGGATGTCCTGGGGCCGGGTCACCTCCGCCTGGAGGAACTCCTCCAGCCGGAAGGCCTTCTCGACGGTGGTCGCCATCCCCTCTCGCTCGTATTTCTGGACCGTCCGCCGCGAGACCCCGAGGTGGCCGGCCACGTCCCCCAGGGAGAGGCCCCGCTCCTGGCGCGCCCGGCCGAGGAGGCGTCCGTCAATCTGGACGTAGAGCCCCCCCGGGCCCACGAAGGCGAGTGGGGGAAAGCCCTCGATGAGACACTCGACGAGCGTCCGGGAACTCACCGACGCGATTCCGTGGCGGCGGTAGACCACCCCCGGCTTCATCGCCTCGCTCCCGGACCGCTCCGCCACCACCAGCGGGGAGCCCGCAAGAGGGTGGGCGATGCGCTTCATCTCCTCGGAGCCCGCCTCCTCGACTTCGTTGGCGTTCCGGAGGAACTTCAGGAGGACCAGCCGCTTCTCCCTGCGGGCCGCCAGTTCGAAGCTGCTGGGCTCCACGTCACAGGGCTGGGATGTCTCGAACCCCGCCTCGCGGAAGACCTCGATGGCCGCCGAAATCGCGTCCTTTCTTCGCCGCCGTTCCTGCATCTTCTCCGACGGGAGGCAACCGTCTTTAATTTTTTTATAAGAGGTCGATGTCGCGGCGGGGGTGGATTTTCCGGAGAGTGGTGACGCCCGCCTGCGGGTCCTGTTCCGGCTCGGCCTCCCGGTAGACCCACCCGTGCCGCCGGGGCTCGGAGCGGAACTCATACGATGGAGGAGACTCCGCGGGCCGTGACCCGAACTCCTCCTCGAGGAGGCGGATGGCGCTCTCGGCCGCGGTCCGGGGTCCGGCAACCATGACCACCGTGTCCCCGGGCCCCAGGAGGAAAGCCCCCTCCACCGCGTCCCTCTCCACCACGGAGATGCCGTATTTGGGGAGTTCGTCGGTCGAGATGAAGCCCTCCACCCCGGTGGGACGGATGCGCTCCGAGAGGCGGGTGGTGAGGGCGTGGTCGGTGGCGAGGGTGCCCTTGTATCCCTCGGCCCGGATTCCCAGGACCACTCCGCCCCCGTCGAGCACTTGGCGGAGGATGCCGGATTTGGTGGTGTAGAGGAGCGGCGTGAGGTCCTCCATCCGGAGCCCTGGGCCCCGGCCTTTATGGTCTTTCTGTAGGCGTTTCGGCCAGGCTCGTCTGGCCGAACCTCGTCACGCTCCACCGACGGGGCTTGGCCCGGAGGGGCCGCACGATGGCCTCCCGGTGGAGGAGCTGGATGTGGTGGTCCGCCACCGAGGGGCCGACGCCCGCCGTCCTGCGGATTTCCGCCAGTGTGGATGCGCCCCCCTCCAGGGCCCGCAGGATTTTCGACCGGGTGGAGAGCCCCTGGGCCACGTTGCGGATGCGCCGGAGGTAGGCGTGCGGGTGAATGTCTCCGCCACTCTCTCGCACCATGAGATGGGAGGGCTTATGTCAGGGTCTCTCTTCAAATTGCGCCATGGAGACCTCCAGCCCGGTTCAGAAACCGGCTCTGGCAGCCGTCCCCGAGGCCCGGGAGTTCGCCACCCTCGGGGGCGTCCCGGTGAAGCAGGCCTACGGGCCCGAGGACGTCCGGGGGCCCCCGGACCGCCTGGGCAGGCCCGGCGAGTTCCCATTCACCCGGGGGGCCTACGCCACCATGTATCGCGGCAAACTGTGGACGATGCGGCTCTTCTCCGGCTACGGGACCCCGGAGGACGCCAACCGGAGGCTCCGCTACCTCCTCGGCCACGGCGAGAGCGGCCTCAGCATCGCGTTCCACATGCCCACCCTCATGGGCGTGGACTCGGACCACCCCCGGGCCCGGGGCGAGGTGGGCCGCGGGGGCGTGGCCATCGACAGCCTGGAGGACATGGAACTCCTGTTCAAAGACATCGACCTCGGCGCGGTCACCACCTCCATGACCATCAACTCCACGGCCATCATGGCCCTGGCCATGTACGCGGCCGCGGGCGAGAAGCAGGGGGTGGCCCGGGACCGCCTCGGGGGCACCCTCCAGAACGACATCCTGAAGGAGTACATCGCCCAGAAGGAGTTCCTCTTCCCCCCCGCCCCGAGCCTCCGGCTGGTGACCGACATCGTCGAGCACTGCGCGAAGCAAATCCCGCGCTGGCACCCCATTTCCATCTCGGGCTACCACATCCGGGAGGCGGGCTCCACCGCGGTCCAGGAACTGGCATTCACCCTGGCGGACGGCTTCGCCTACGTTGAAGCCGCCGTCGGGCGGGGCCTGCCGGTGGACTCCTTCGCCCCCCGCCTCTCCTTCTTCTTCAACGCCCACATGGACTTCTTCGAGGAGATTGCGAAGTTCCGCGCCGCCCGGCGCATCTGGGCCGCGCTCATGAAGGAGCGTTTCGGGGCGACCGACCCGCGCTCCTGCAGCCTCCGCTTCCACACCCAGACCGCGGGCTGCTCCCTCACGGCCCAGCAGCCCGAGAACAACCTCATCCGGACCACGATTGAGGCGCTCTCCGCGGTCCTCGGCGGGACGCAATCGCTCCACACCAACGCCATGGACGAGGCCCTCGCCCTCCCGACCGAGAAGGCGGCGCGTCTCGCTCTCCGGACCCAGCAGGTCATAGCCCACGAGTCGGGGGTCGTGAACACCGCCGACCCCCTCGGGGGCGCCTACTTCGTCGAGGCCCTCACGGACGAGGTCGAGGCCCGGGCATTGGGTCTCATCCATCGCATCGAGTCCATGGGAAAGGGCTCCATCCTGAGGGGGGTCATCCACGGCATCGAGGCCGGCTGGTTCCAGCGGGAGATTGCGGAGGCCTCCTACCGCCATCAGCGGGAAGTGGAGTCGGGACAGCACGTCGTGGTGGGGGTGAACGCCTTCCAGGAGAAGGAGACCGCGCCCCTGGAGACTCTCCGCGTCCCCGACGAGGCGGAGGAGCGCCAGGTGAAGCGGCTGAAGGCGCTGCGAAAGCGGCGCGACCCGGCCAAGGTGGAGCGCGGCCTGGAGCGCCTCATCCGGGCCGCCGAGAGCGAGAGCGTGAACTTGATGGAGCCAGTTCTGGAGTGCGTGCGGGCCTATGCGACCGTGGGGGAGATGACTTCGGCCCTCACGAAGGTCTTCGGCCCCTACCGGGAGCCGGCGGAATCCTGACCGGTCAAGGAAGGGCTCCGCGCCCGCAGGGCCCTCCCCGCCTCCTCGCGGATGTCGCGGAGGAGGCCGGGGCCCGTCCCGGCCCCGAGGCGGGCCTCGACCCGGACCTCGGCCCGGCTCGCCGAGCCCGAGACGTAGAGGGCCAACCGCGTCCGGTGCGCCCCCCGGCCGAGGCCGCACTCCATCCACCCGGCCCGCTCCGCGACCCGGTCCGACCTCCGCTCCAGGACGGCCCGGAGAACCCGCCGCGCCTCCTCGGGGTCCGCCGGAAAGGTCCAGCGGACCTCGACGGGCTCTCCCCGGGGCTCCGGCCTCCGGAAAAGCAGCAGGGCTCCCGCCGCCCACGGGACCACGGAGAACCACTGGAGGAACACCAGGGTCGAGGACTCGGGGGTCGGTCCCTCGACCCGGGTTCCCGAAGCGAGGATGCGGCCGGTCGCCAGGAAGAGGAGGGTCCCGCCGGCCAGCAGCAGGGCGCCCATGGCATTTTTCCAGAGGCGCAGTTCCGCTTCGGCCCTCTCGCGCTCCGCCTCCTCCTCGAAAACCCGCAACTCCTCCTCGGCCCGGGACCTCAGCGCCAGGTAGGTCGGCTCCTCCATCTCCCCGCGGACCAGTTTGCTCTGGAGGTCGTCCAGGAGCGCGCGAATCTCCTTCGCCTGGTCCGGCTCCATCCCGGGAGCCTGGGCCTCCGGCCTCCTAAAGTTTGAAATGGGCGGGGACCACCCCCCGGATGGCCCCCCCGCGGAAGGTCCTGGCCGCCGCCGCGGCCGTGGCCGTGGCCGTCGCCCTCCTCGCCGCCGCCTCCCAGGCGCCGGTGGTCTCCGACCCGCAGTTCGGCTACGCGGGGGGCTTGGCGTGGGAGAAGGCGAACGCGGGCGGCCTCGACCGGGCCCTGGCCTCGGGGGACGGGAAGCCCGTGGTCATCTACTTCTGGGCGGTCTGGTGCCAGTTCTGCAAGAAACTGGACACCGAGGTCTTCCCGTGGCCTCCCGTGAAGACCCTGTTGGAGGAGCAGTTCCACCGGGTCTTCGTGGACCTCGACGAGGACCGGGCGACCGCCCGCCGCTTCGGGGTCCTCTATCCGCCGGCCCTCCTGTTCCTGAACTCCACCGGGTCCGTCTTCTTCCGCCTGAACGGCTACATCGACAAGGAGGACATGCGGCTCCTCCTCCAGCAGGTCCTCGCCGGCGCCACGGGTTCCCGGGAGGGGAACCAGACGCGGGTGGAGCCGGGCCAGCCCTCCGCAGGGGGGCCCGGCGGACGTCCATGATGCTCGGGGACCTCCTCGTGGCCGGCGGCGCCGCCGCGGGCGTCGAACTGGTGGCCCTCCGGCTCTTCTTTCCCGAGCGGGACCGCCTGGCGCTCCGCCTCCTGGCGGCGACCGTCGTGCTGCTCGGGGCGGCCCTCGTGCTGCTGACCGCGGCGTTCCTCGGGGACGACTTCGGCGTCCGGGTGGTCCACCGGTTCTCCAGCCTCGACCTGCCGGTCCAATACAAGTTGGCCGCGCTCTACACGAGCCAGGAGGGCTCCTACCTCCTCTGGGCCTTCCTGACCTTCCTCTGGGCCCTGCTCTTCATGAGGGGCCGGTGGCAGGACCCGTTCGCCCGCCGCCTCCTCCTCGCCGTCGTGGTCGTGGGCATCGCGGTGAGCGCGGTCACACTCCGCCTCTCCCCCTTCGCCCCCACCGACCCCGAGAACCTCCCGGCCACCGACGGCCTCTCCCTGAACCCCCTCCTGCGGACTCCGTGGGTCAACCTCCACCCGCCGATGATTTTCATCTCCTTCAGCGCCATGACCGTCCCCTTCGCCGGGGCCCTCGTCCACCTGGCCTCCGGGAAGCCCGGGGACCGCTCCTGGGAGCGGACCACCCGCGGCTACGCCCGCCTCTCCTGGCTCCTCCTCGGGTTCGCCAACGCCCTCGGCGGCTTCTGGTCCTACGAGGTCCTCGGGTGGGGCGGGTTCTGGGCGTGGGACCCCGTGGAGACGAGCCTCCTGCTGCCGTGGCTCGTCCTCACCGCCCATCTCCACGCGGCCGCTCGCTACCGGTCCCGCGGCGAGTTTCCAGTGGCGGCCCCGCTCCTCGGAGCCCTCGCCTTCGTCCTGGTCCTCTACGAGGTCTTCGTCACCCGGAGCGGGTTCTTCAACTCGGTCCACGCCTTCGCCGCGTCCCCCTCGGGCCCCTACCTCCTCGCCATGATTGCGGGGGCCAGCGTGGCCACGGTCCTCCTCTCCGTCCGCCACTGGCGCCGGTGGCATGGCTCCGCGACGGCCGCGCCGGCGCCTGAGGGCGGCTCTTTCCTGAAGCAGGACGGGACCATCCTCATGGCGGCGGTCCTGGGGCTCCTGGCCGCGACCGCCATCGCCGGGGCCTTCCTCACACATCCCCCACTCCTCCAGGCGGCCACGGGGCTGAAGGTTGCCTACACCCGGGAGAAATTCGACATCTGGCTGGCGCCCCTCACCCTGGGGGCCGCCCTGCTGATGGGATACTACCTGGACCGACGCCGGAGGCTGGGCCTGATGGCCGCCTTCGCCGGGGCCACATTCGCCGCGTCCTTCTGGCCGGGACTCACGCTTCTGCCCCACGACAACGCCTTCTACCAGTCCCTGGCCCCCCACGAGGCGTTCCTCGCCGACAGGTCGAAACTCGCCCTGCTGCCCCCCGCGCTTTACCTGCTCCTGGGCGCGGGGCCCCGCATCCGGGCCCTGAAGCGGAACCGGGCCTCCGCATACCGGCTCTCCCTGGGGGCCGTCCACATCGGCCTCCTGCTGGTGGTCGCGGGCTACGCCGTGACCAGCATAGCCGCCTTCTCAGCGGGGGACGCGGTCCGGCTCGCCGCGGGGGGGCCCGCGGACCCCGTCCACGGGATTCGCGTGGCCTCCGTGCAGGGGGAGGTGACCGGGGCCGTCCTCTCCACGGACGCCGCGCAGGGACTCATCCTCAGCGAGGTCGGAACGGGCAAGGCCAGGGTTCTGGTGGGCAGCCGGGAGCCCCTCCCCGGCCCGGGGGTGACCGTCCGGGGCCCCCTCGGGATGTTCCCGAGGTCGGCCGGGGAGCCCCTCACGGTCATGCTTGCAGAGGAGGCGCGGCCCGCCCTCCGGGGAAGCCCCCGGTTCGTCCAGCAGGCTCTCCTCGCCTTCGACGGGTCCGCCGCCGGGGCGGCCGAGTTCGAGGAGGACGCCCTCTGGGGGAGCTCGACCCGCCCCTACATCCGCCGGGGCCTCCTGTCGGACACCTACGTCATCTTCCAGGGAGTCCTCTCCGATGGGACCGTCGCCCTCACCGTGAAAGAGGTTTCCCTGGCCATCCTGGTGTGGGCCGGGGTGGCGCTGATGATGGCGGGAGGGACAGGGCTCCTGGTAGTGGCGAGACCGAGAGAGAGGCGCCCAACAGGTCAGAACCAAGCGTAGGTGAGCCCGCCATCCACCACGAGAGTCTGCCCGGTGACGAAAGAGGCCCGGTCGCTCGCGAGGAAGAGGATGGCGTCGGCCACGTCCTCCGGCTCCCCCCACCGGCCCAGGGGCGTCCGCTCCACCACCCGCCGCAGCCTCTCCGGCGGCGAGCCCCGGTGGAAATCGGTCCGGATGAACCCGGGGGCCACGGCGTTGACCCGGATGGCCGGCCCCAGTTCCCGGGCGAGGTGGCGCGTGAGCATCAGGAGGCCCGCCTTCGCCACCCCGTAGGCAATCGTCGTCGAGAGGGGCGCCACGCCGGCGATGCTCGATACGTTGATGATGGACTTGGAGCCCGCGACCCTTTTCATCCGGGGGGCCGCCGCCCGCGCGACCAGGTAGGCCCCTTTCAGGTTCACCTCCTCCGTGCGGTCCCACCGCTCTTCGTCCAGTTCCTCGAGGGTGAGGGCGCGGGCAATCATCCCCGCGTTGTTCACCAGAATGGACGGGGGACCCAGCGCCTCCGCGACGCGGCCGACCATCGCCTCCACCTCCCGGGCGCGGGAGACGTCGGCCCTCACCGCCACAGCCCGCCGCCCGAGGGCGCGCAGCCGCCGCACGACCTCCTCCGCCTCCCGGCGAGCCCGCAGGTAGTTCACCGCCACATCGGCCCCCGCCTCCCCGAGCCGCAGGGCCGTGGCCCGGCCGATGCCCCGGGAACCCCCGGTGACGAGGGCGACCCGCCCGCCGAACTCCTTCATCGCTTCCGGGACTCCCGGCCCGGTTCCAGTTCCGCCCACTTCCGCCTCTCGGCCCGGGCCTCCCGCAGTTCCCGGAGCCGGACCAGGAGGGGCCGGAGGGGACGGCGCGAGGCGAGGGCGTGCTTCAGGTCAATCCACAGGAACCGGAGTTTCAGCGGAAGGTCGGTCCGGAACTCGACCCGGTCCTCCTCCTCGCCGTAGGGGACGGCCCGGCGGCGCTTGAATAGGGCCATCAGCGTTGCAGGACCGAAACCATGCGCCGGTGGACCCGGCCGTTGCTCGCCAGGATTCCATTCAGGGAGCCGAAGAGGTCGAACGGCCGCCCCCGGAGGTCGCTGACGCGCCCCCCCGCCTCCTCGACCAGGAGGACGCCCGCGGCCACGTCCCAGGGGTAGAGGGCCAACTCCCAGTAGCCGTCGAAAACCCCGGCCGCCACGTAGGCCAGGTCGAGGGCCGCCGAGCCGAGGCGGCGGACCCCCTGGCTCGCCAGCAGGAAGGCGTTGAACTCCCGCACGTTCCGGCGCCGGGGGGACCGGCTCTCGATGTCGTAGGGGAAGCCGGTGGCCAGGAGGCTCCAGGGGAGGCGGCCCGTGGAGGTGACGCGGACGGGCCTCCCGCCGAGGCGGGCCCCGCGGCCCCGGGCGGCGGAGAAGGTCTCCCGGGTGGCGGGGGCGTGGATGGCGGCGGCGACCGGGACCCCGTCCCGGACCAGCGCGACCGCGTGGGCGAAGAAGGGACAGCCGTGGACGAAGTTCAGGGTCCCGTCCAGGGGGTCCACGAGCCACAACTCGCCGCCGGGGTCCTGCCGCAGGGCGTCGGGGTCCTCTTCGGCCATCACCCGGGCCCGGGGGAAAGCCGCCCGGAGGGTCCGGAGGACCGCCCGCTGGCAGGCCCGGTCCACCGAGGTCACCAGGTTCCTCGGGTTCCCCTTGCTGGCGACGGAGAACCCCCCGCGGTAGCGCGCGGCGGCCACCCGGCCGGCGGCCAGTGCGGCCGCGACGGCCACCCGCTCCTCGCGCGTCCGCGCCGCCATGGAAAAAGGTCGCTTCGGCCGTCAAAAACTATCGCACCGCAATCTCGATGTTCACGTCCTTCGGAATCTGCAGCCTCTTGATGTGCTGGAGGGCCCGCTGGTCCGCCTCCAGGATGAGGAGCCTCTTGTGGACCCGCATCTCCCAGTGGTCCCAGGTGGCCGACCCCTCGCCGCTCGGGCCCTTGCGGACGGGAACCATCAGCCGCTTGGTGGGGAGCGGCACGGGGCCCTTGCAGTCCACGCCGGTCCGGCCGGCGATGTCCTTGACCTGCCTGCAGAGGCCGTCCAGGGTCACGGGGTCGGTGCCGGAGAGGCGGATTCGGACATCCATGGGGGGCGGCTTAGAACCCGTCAGGACATAAGACCTGCGGTTTGAGAAGGGACAGGAAGAGCGCGCGCCTACGCCTTCGCCTTCACGTCGATGACCAGCCCGGCGGCCACGGTCTGGCCCATGTCCCGCATGGCGAACCGGCCCAGGGGCGGGAAGTCCTTGGCCTTCTCCACCACCATGGCCTTGGTGGGCCGGACCTGGATGATGGCCGCGTCGCCGTTCTTGATGCTGTCGGGCTTCTCGGCCAGGGTCCCGCCGGTCTTGGGGTCGATTTTCTTCAGGATTTCCGTGATTTCGCAGGCCACCTGGGCGGTGTGGATGTGGAACACCGGGGTGTATCCCTTCGAGATGACCGTGGGGTGGTTCAGGACCACAATCTGGGCGGTGAACTCCTCGACCACGGTCGGGGGGCTGCTCATGGGCCCGGCCACGTGGCCCCGCTTCAGTTTCTTGGCCACGTCCTTGTCGATGCGCAGGTTGAACCCGATGTTGTCGTGGGGGAGGGCCTCGGGAATCTTCTCGTGGTGCATCTCGACGTCCCGGACCTCGGCCTCAATCTTGTCGGGGTTGATGACGACTTTGTCCCCCGGCTTCAATTTGCCCGTTTCCACCCGCCCCACCGGCACGGTCCCGACGCCCTCGATGGTGTAGACGTCCTGGATGGGGAGCCGCAAGGGCTTGTCCACGGGCTTGTCGGGGACCTTGAGGGCGTCGAGGGCCGCCAGGAGGGTGGGTCCCTTGTACCAGGGCGTGTTGCCGCTGGACTTGGCGATGTTGTCCCCCTTGTAGGCGGAGCCGGGGATGAACACCACCTCGGGAATCTTGAAGCCGGAGCGCTGGAGGTACTGGGTCACCTCGGTCTTGACCTCTTCAAACCGCTTCTGGTCGTAGTTGGTGGTGTCCATCTTGTTGAGGAAGACAATCAACTGCGTGATGCCCAGGGTCCGGGAGAGGAAAATGTGCTCCTTCGTCTGCTCCTGGACCCCCTCGCCCTGCTTCCCGGAGACCACGAGGATGGCGGCGTCGGCCTGGGAGGCCCCGGTAATCATGTTCTTGACGAAGTCGCGGTGGCCGGGGCAGTCGATGATGGTGAAGTAGTATTTCTCGGTGTCGAAACGGGTGTGGCTCACGTCAATCGTGACGCCGCGCTCCCGCTCCTCCTTCAGGGTGTCCATGGTCCAGGCGAACTCGAAGGTGTCCTTGCCGATGTCCTTCGCCTTCTTGCGGTAGTCCTCGATGACGTGCTGCGGGATGACCCCGGTCTCCATGAGGAGCCGCCCGACCAAGGTGGACTTGCCAGCGTCCACGTGGCCGATGGTGGCGAGGTTCATGTGGGGCTTGGCGGCCATGGATTCCACCGAGTCCACTATGGAGACTATTAAAGGTTTCCGGGCTCCCGAGGGGTCAAGCGGCGAAGTCGGACGGCTTGGGGTCCTCCAGTTTGAGGCCTTTCCGCTCCCGGATTTTCCTCAGGACCTCGGGCTGCAGCCCCTGAGGAACCTCCTCGAAGCCCGCGTGCTCGGTGGACCAGAGGGCCCGCCCCTCGGTGGCCCCCCGGATGTCCCCGGCGAATCCGAAGAGTTCGGCCACGGGCGCCTTGCCCCGGACGATGGCCGAGTCCCCCTCCATCGAGACGTCGAGAATTTGCCCCCGGCGGGCCGAGATTTCCTTGGTCACGTTGCCCATGAGGCCCTGGGGGGCCTGGATGAAGACGTTCTGCAGGGGTTCCAGGAGAGTCGGGTCCGCGGTCATGATGGAGCCCCGGACGGCGTTCCGGACCGCGGGGATGACCTGAGCGGGGCCCCGGTGGACCGCGTCCTCGTGGAGCTTGATGTCCATCAGTTTGACCTTCACGCCCTGGCACCGCTCCTTGGCGAGGGGGCCGTTGTTCATCGCGTCGTGGAATCCCTCCAGGAGGAGTTCCTCGACCTCGCGCATCTGGAGGACACCCTTGGTCATGTTCACGAACATGTTCCCCTCGTAGATCTCCACGATGTTCTTGGCCTCGTCCTTGTCCATGCCCGCCTCCATGAGGAGTTTCCGCCGCTCCAGCTCCTGCTGGTCGGTGGTCACGGCCCCGGAGCGGATGAGCTCGACCGCCTTCCCGGGCAGGGGCTCGGCGATGAAGTAGAACCGGTTGTGCCGATTCGGGGAGACGCCCTCGAAGGCCTCGGGCGACGCTCCTTTGACCGCCTCCCGGTAAACCACGATGGGGGGGCTGGTCTCGACGGCGACGCCCTTGTCGTGGGAAATCTTGTACTCGATGATTTCGAGGTGGAGCTCCCCCATGCCGGCGATGAGGTGCTCGCCGGTCTCCTCGTCAATCTGGACGCGGACCGTGGGGTCCTCCTTCTGGATGGCCCGCAGGACCTCGATGAGCTTCGGGAGGTTCCGGGGGTCCTTGGCCTCCACGGCCTTGGTGACCACCGGCTCCGAGGTGTAGCGGATGGACTCGAAGTGGGTCATGGGGCCCGGGGCGGACACGGTGGAGCCCGCCACGGCCTCCCGGAGGCCGGTGACCGAAGCGATGTTCCCGGCGGGAATCTCCTCCACTTCGAGCCGGTCGGGGCCGATGTAGATGCCCACCTGCTGGACCTTCACCGGCTTCCCGTAGCCCGAGACGTGGACCTCCAGGCCCCGCTTGAGGCTCCCCGAGAAGAGGCGCCCCGTAGCGATTTCCCCCGCGTGGGGGTCCACGGTGATGTCGGTGACCATGAAGGCGAGGGGCCCCTTGGCGTCGCAGGCGACCATGGACCTGGCCACGTCGGAGTTGGCGTCCCCCTTCCAGATGACCGGGATGCGCTCTTTCTGGGCCTGGAGGGGGTTCGGCAGGTGGTGGACCACCATGTCGAGGATGACCGTGTGGAGGGGGGACTTCTGGGCCAGTTCCTTCACCGCCCCCCTCTTGAGGTGGTCGGAGAGCTCGTTGAACCCGATGCCCGTTTTCTTCATCATGGGGACCGAGATGGCGAACTTGTGGAGCGCGGAGCCGAAGGCCACCGTCCCCTCCTCGGGCCGCACCCGCCACCCCGCCTCGTACTTGGCGGGGTTGATGGACTTGATGATGCTGTTGACCTTGTCGATGACGGTCCCCAAGCGGACCTTCATGGCCTCCCTGTCGAGCTTGAGTTCGTTGACCAGGCGGTCAATCTTGTTGATGAAGAGCACCGGCCGCACGTTCTCCCGGAGCGCCTGGCGGAGCACCGTCTCGGTCTGGGGCATCGGCCCCTCCACGGCGTCCACCAGGACGATGGCCCCGTCCACGGCCCGCATGGCGCGGGTGACGTCGCCGCCGAAGTCCACGTGGCCCGGGGTGTCGATGAGGTTGATGAGATACTCCTGCCCGTCATACTCGTGGACCATGGAGACGTTGGCGGCGTTGATGGTGATGCCCCGCTGCTGCTCCAGTTCGTAGTAGTCGGTGTAGAGCTGCTGGCCCGCCAGCTCCTGGGAGATGAGGCCCGCCCCGGCCACCAGGGTGTCGGAGAAGGTGGTCTTCCCATGGTCGATGTGGGCGATGATGCCCATGTTCCGGATGTGCTCCCGCTGCCCCATGAGGGCCTGCGCGCTGTCGGCGATGCGCTGCTTCAGGGTCATCCGCCGGAAGTGGCGGCCCCCCTATTTAACACTCACCTTCGCCTTCTATATTCTCCGCATCCGCCGCTGCAGCCGCCAGCGGTCGATGGCCTCCCGGTTCTTCCGGGCCCAGCGGATTCCGAAGACGGCGGCCGCGATTCCGAGGGCAACCGCCGCGATGGGGACCACGGGAATCGGCGGCAACCCGGGGCCGGGCGGCGGGGGCGGGGCGGAGGCGGCTGGAGAGGCTGCGGGGGATGGGGTTGGGGACGGGGTCGGGCTCGCCGCGCGCGGGCAGAGAGCGGGGTCGTCCACCGTGCTCCCATCCGGGCACACATAAACCCGGCTCCGGGTGGCGGCAGGCGACGGGGACGGGGGCGGGGCCGCCGGCGGAGGAGCCGGGAGATTCGTCCACAGGGTCAGGTTGAAGGGCACGGCGAAAACCAGGGCCGACCCGTCAGGGGAGAGGGCGGCCGCCGAGATGGGGCCCGTCTGGTCCGGGTCCGGCGAGACCCACTGCTTCAGGACGCTGCCGCCGTCGCTCACCAGGTAGAGGTCCCACCCCGAGGCCATGAAGAACCACCCCTCGGGGGCCATCGAGAGGGCCACCGGCGGGGTGCCCGTCGCCACCCTCCAGGAGAAGGCGCGCATGGCCGCGGAGATGAGGGCCCCCCCTCTCACCCCGTAGGCGATGCGGTCCCTTCCGCCGGCCGCGGCGGTGGCCTCGTCATCGGAATTCCTCGACAGGAGTTCGTTGCCCAGGGAATCGAAAAGGTAGACGCAGGTCGAGGCGGCCGCGGCGATTTGCTTCCCGTCCGGCGAGAAGGAGAGGCCCCGGACCCCGGAGCAGAGGGGCTTGGCCCAGGCGACGCTCCCGGAGAGGGGGTCGAGCGCCACCAGGCGGCCGCCGGAGGTGCCCCCGATGACCCGGTCGCGGGAAACGTCCACATAGGCGAACTTGGCTCCGCTCTCGCCGTATTGCCAGAGGAGGGTTCCCGCCCGGTCGAAGAAGAGGACCTTGTTCCCCGCGGCCGCGGCGATGTGCTCAGCGTCCGGGGAGATGGCGACCTGGGAGACGTCGGGCAGGTTCTTGCCCCACACGAGGTTCCCCGCCGAGTCATAGAGGAAGAGGCTGGAATACCTGCCCTCCACCACGAACCGGCTCCCCTCGGAAACGTCCACGCTGACCGTGGTGGCGTTCGTCCTCAGATACCACCGGACGGTCTGGGCCTCGGCCGAGACTCCCAGGAGAAGAAACGCCACGAGAAGGACCGCAAAAGCGGTTTTTTCCGCCATGATGAGGGCTCCCGAAGTCCATCTTAAACAACTTTCTGTCCCGGGTCGGAACCCGGTGGCATTATCCGCTTTTCCGGCCATGGGGGGCGATGAAGCGCTCCCAGCCCTCCCTGCGCCCCCGCCGGCGCTACCTGGTGGCCGAGGTCTCCTCCACGGTCCCGGTTCCGGCCGAGGCGTTCGCCCCGGCCCTCCGGCGCGAGGTCCGCGACCTGTTCGGGGACTCCGGGGCGGCGGCCGTGGACGCCCGGGTCGAGGCGTGGGCCCCCCTCCCCGGCCCGGAGGGCCCGCGGAGCCGCGTGCTCCTGCGGGCCGTCCGGGAGCGGGCCGACGAGGCCCGGGCCGCCCTGACGGTCCTCCGGGAGGTGGAGGGGCGACCCGTGGCGGTCCGGGTCGTCGGCGTCTCGGGGACCGTCCGGGGCGCCCGGCGATGGATGCCCGTGGCAGAAGGGTTAAAAGGGGCCCCGTGAATTAGGGCCGACCGACCATGCACATGGTTCCCCAGCTGGCCTACGACCGGGCCATCACCGTCTTCAGCCCCGACGGGCGCCTCTTCCAGGTCGAATACGCCCGCGAGGCCGTGAAGCGGGGGACCCCCTCGGTGGGCATCAAGTGCCGCGAGGGCGTCGCCCTCATGGTGGACAAGCGGGTCTCCAGCAAACTCCTGGAGCCCCAGAGCGTCGAGAAGCTCTTCCAGGTGGACGAGCACATCGGCGTCGCCACCTCCGGCCTCGTGGCCGACGCCCGCATCCTGGTGGACCGGGCCCGCCTCGAGTCCCAGGTCAACCGCTACACCTACGACGAGCCGGTGGAGGTGGAGCAGCTCGCCAAGCGGGTGTGCGACTTCAAGCAGACCTACACCCAGTTCGGCGGCGTCCGGCCCTTCGGGACCAGCCTGCTCATCGGGGGCGTGGACAACGGCCGCGCCCGCCTGTTCGAGACCGACCCGAGCGGCGCGCTGCTGGAGTACAAGGCCACCGGCATCGGCGCGGGCCGCAACGCGGTCATGGAGATTTTCGAGAAGAAGTATGCCGAGACCCTCGCCATCGACGAGGCGATTCTCCTTGGCATCGAGGCCCTCTACAAGGCCACCGAGGGCCAGCTCGACGCCTCGGCCGTGGAAATCGGCGTGATTGACGTCAAGGCGAAGAAATTCCGGCGGCTCCCCTCGGACGAGAGCAAGAAGTTCGTCCAGAAGGTTCTGGAGAAGCCGCCGAAGTAGCCGCTCCCGATGGTTTCATTGGACCAGGCCGTCGTCGCCCGCCTCAAGGCCTCGGGCGCGACCTTCGAGATTCTCGTGGACCCCGACAGGGCCCTCGCCTTCCGCCGGGGGGAGCCGGTGGACGTGGCCTCCATCCTCGCCGCCGAGGAGGTCTTCGCCGACGCCTCCCGGGGAGACCGGCCCGCGGAGGAGGCCCTGCAGAAGGCCTTCGGGACCACCGACATCGCCGAGGTCGCGAAGCGCATCCTCCAGAGCGGCGAGATTCAACTCACCGCGGACCAGCGCCGGAGGCTCCTGGACGAGAAGCGCCGCCAGGTGGTGGCCTTCATCGCCCGCAACGCCATGAACCCGCAGACCATGGCCCCCCACCCCCCGGCCCGCATCGAGAAGGCCATGGAGGAGGCGAAGGTCCACATCGACCCCGTGAAGAGCGTGGACGAGAATGTGAAGGAGGCGATGAAGGCCATCCGGCCCATCATCCCCATCCGGTTCGAGGAGGTCCAGGTGGCGGTGAGAATCCCGGCCCTCTACGCCGCCAAGGCCTACGGGGACGTGGCGGCCTTCGGGGAACTCACGAAGCAGGAGTGGCAGAACGACGGCTCGTGGATTTGCGTGATAAAAATGCCTGCGGGGATGCAGACGGATTTCTACGACGCGTTGAACCGGAAGACCAAAGGGGAAGCGCAGACGAAGATTTTGAAAAAGAGCGGATAGGCGCTCACCCGCCGCGGTCCTGCGTATCCTGGAGGTTCTCCACGTCCTTCAACTCGCCGGAGGCTTTCATGGACATCCGGAGCCAGGGATTCATCCTCCCCGGCGGCCTTTTCGCAAGCCCGAGGGTAATCGCGACCCCGATTCCCACGGCCGCCACAAGTCCGATGAGCCCGTAGGGAGGCGACGATTTCGCGGGCTGGGCCTGCGGGGCCGGCTGCCCCCCCTCCTCCACCGCCACCAGGCTGAACACCGAGAGCCCGGGGGAGCGCCCCTCGAAGATTGCGTTGTCGCCGTCGTAGCCCTGGAAGGTGGTCTCCAGGACCTGCTTGGTCCCGTCGTCGCCCTCGCGGAAGATGCGGACCTTCTCCGGGCCGCCCTGGGAGTCCACCCAGGCGCGGGAGACCGTGAGGGTCACGTTGGCCCCGTCCACGCTCAGGTTCGGATGGCCCACATCTACCGCGTAGGCAACCCCCTTGACCTGGAGACCCCGGCCACGGGCCGCATCTTCGATGGCCCGCTGGCGCTCCTGGGCCGGGGCCGCGATGGGCCTGACCCTTACCTCCGCCCCCTCCGGCATGTCCCGGAGGTCGGCGTCGAACTTGGCCAGGATTTTGCCCACCGTCGGCTTTTCCGCGGAGAAATCGGCCTCGAGAGCCTTTGTCTCAATCTTCAAACTCTCGATGAGAGCCTCGGCCGAGTCTCCCCGCCCGACGACCTCCAGGACCTTGGCCCGGATTCGGGCGGCGACCTGCCCCTCGGACCGGAGGGGAATCGAGAGCTCATCCTTTTCGAGGGAGATTCCCGTGGGCGCGTGCTGGAACGTGGCCAGCCGCTCACCGGGCGCGAGTTTCACCGGGAGCTGCAGCGCCATCTTGGCGCGCTCCAGAGCGGTCTTCAACCGCTCTTCCGCCAGGTTCATGCGCTCCTGCGCAACTTGGAAACGCGCGGTGTCTCCGCGCTCCTGCGCGGTCTTCAGCCGTTCTCGGGCCACCTGAAGGATTTCCTGCGCCATCTTCGCCCGCTCCTGGGCCAGCTCGGGCAACCGCTTCGCCTCCAGGGCCCCCCCGGTCATCTCAACGGCGTTCCCGCCCTCGTCGGTCGCCCGCACCTCTCCGGCGGCCATCCGGATTTCCTGCAGTTTTTGCAACTTCATGTCCAACTCCGAGAACTTCTCCCCCACCTCGGGGCACGGGGAGGCGCAGGCCCCCGCCGGGGCCGAGGCCAGGTCGGGCCTCTTGCACGCCTCCTGGACCCGCGCCGCGGACTCCTCGCGGCACTGGCGGGGGTTCTTCCCGGCCTTGACACACGCCTCCACGGCATCCTTCACCTCCTCGACACAGGCCCCCAGGGCGCTCCTGGCCGCCGTGACTCGCTCCTTCAACTTCTCCGCCACCTCCGCCCGGACGCTCTTCGGCGGTTCGGCGCGCGCGACGCGGGCGGGGGAGGCGGCCGTCGCCGCCATGGAGGCGCAGGTTTTGGTGGCTTCCTCCTTGGAGAGCCCGCCGAGGACGTGCTTCTCGACACAGCCCTCCACGTTGAAGCCGGAGGCGGCGGTCGCGGGGGCGGCCACGGGGGTTGCGGAGGAGGTGGCCATGGCGTAGCAGAGTTTCTTGGCCTCGTCGTAGCCGAGCCCCTTCTCCTTCTGAGAGAGGGCGATGCAATCGTCCACCGGAATTGCGGTCGGCGAGGCCGCAACCGGGGACGCGGTGGTCACGGCAGGTGTCACAAGCGGGGTGGGCGATGAAAAGAGGGCGGAGCACTTGGCCTTGGCGTCCACGTCGGATAGATTGTACTGCTTCATGTACCCGGCGGCACACTCGTCGGCGGTCGAGTAGGTCTGGGCCGCCGCCGTCGTCAAGAGGAGCGCCCCCAGGAGGAGGACCGTCGCGGCGCGATTCCGGCCCATGATAGGGAAATGCAGTTTCCGGGTTTAAACTGTCCCTGAAACGGTTCTGAAACCGAGCGCGGTCAACCCTTGATGTTCCCCACCGGCCGGAGGGCCACCACCTTCTTCGACACCCCCGCCCTCGCCATGCTCTCCACGACCTCCGAAACGTCCTTGTAGGCGAGGCCCGCCTCCTCGGCGAGGCCCGCGTAGGAGACCGCCTTGACGTAGATGCCCCGCTTCTCCATCTCCCTCTGGAGAACCTCGCCCCGCACTTTCCGCTTCGCCGCGGCCCGGCTCATGGTGCGGCCGGAGCCGTGGCAGGTGGTCCCGAAGGTCTCTTCCATCCCCTTCGGGGCCCCCACCAGGACGTAGGAGCCGGTCTCCATGGAGCCGCCGATGATGACCGGCTGGCCCACGGAGCGGTAGGCTGGCGGAACCTCGGGCCGGCCCGGCGGGAATGCCCGGGTCGAGCCCTTCCGGTGGACCAGCACCTCCCTCTCGCCCCCGTTGACCCGGTGCTTCTCCAGTTTCGCCACGTTGTGGGCCACGTCGTAGACGATGTGGAGGCCGAGGGACTCGGCGTCGCGGCCGAAGACTTTTTCGAAGGCCTCCCGGACCCGGTGGGTGATGACCTGCCGGTTGGCGAAGGCCATGTTCGCGGCGCAGGCCATCGCCCGGTAGTAGCGCTGCCCCTCGGGGCTCCGGAAGGGGGCGCAGGCCAGCTCCTTGTCGAGAATCGGAATCTTGTATTTCGGCATGATGTCGAGGAACTGCTCCAGGTAGTCGGTGCCGATTTGGTGGCCGAAGCCGCGGGAGCCGCAGTGGACCATGACGCACACCTGCTCCGGGAGGTCCAGCCCGAAGGCCTTCGCCGCCCCGGGCTCCTCGACTTTCTGGGCCACCTGGATTTCGAGGTAGTGGTTCCCCGAGCCGAGTGTTCCCATCTGCTTGAGCCCGCGCTGGAGGGCCCGCGGGGAGACCGCGGCCGTGTCGGCCCCCGGGAGCCGCCCCGACTCCTCGATGCGCTCCGGGTCCTCCGGCCACCCGTAGCCGTTCTCCACGCACCACGCGACGCCGCCCCGGGCGACCTCGCAGAACTGGTCGCGGCTCAGTTTCACGAACCCCTCGGACCCCACGCCGGCGGGGACGAGTCGGAAGAGGGTGTCCACCAGTTCGCGCAGTTTCGGCTTGACCTCGCCGAACGTGAGGCCGGTCCGGATGAGCCGCATGCCGCAGTTGATGTCGAACCCGATGCCTCCGGGCGAGATGACGCCGGTCTCGGGGTCCATGGCCGCCACGCCCCCGATAGGGAACCCGTAGCCCCAGTGGCCGTCGGGCATGCAGTAGGAGGCCTTCAGGATGCCCGGGAGGCAGGCGACGTTGGTGACCTGGTTGAAGACCCCGTCGTCCATCTCCCGGACCAGTTTCTCGGTGCCGTAGATGCGGGCGGGGACCCGCATGCCGGGCTTGTAGGTCGCCGGAAGTTCCCAGAGGACGTCGCCGACTCGCTTCAGTTCCTGGGGGGGCATTGGGGGGGGTGGGCGGAGTGCCGCAAAAAGGTTGGGCCCGCGGCCGCCGGTGGGTTTAGGAGACTTGGGGGAAGAGGCCCCCGATGGACCCCGCCCGGGTCGCCGCCCTCGAGGCCAGGTTCGGCAAGCCCCGCGTCAAGGAGTTCGGCCCCGTCGAGTGCCTCCCCGGCGAGTCAGTGATGGTGGAGCGGGCGGCCTCGCGGGGGAGGAACCACGACGTGAGCCTCTGGATTCCCCGGGACGGGGGGGTCGTGGTCATCCGCAAGCACGTCTATCCCACGTGGCTCTTCCGCCTCCCGAGCGGCGCGGTCCACGACGGGGAATCCATGGAGGACGGGGTCAAGCGGGAGGCGAAGGAGGAGACCGGCCTCGACGTGGAGGTGGAAGCCTACCTCCTGCGGGCCTCGGTCACCCTCCGCTACCCGAGGACGTGGGCCCCGGGAGCCCCCCCTCCCCCGCCGGGCCCGTTCAACCCGGTCCCCTCCGGGCCCCGGACCCGACCCCCCGAACAGGTCGAGGTTCCCTGGGTCTCCCACGTGGTCCTCGCCCGCGCCACCGGCGGGCCCCTCGCCCCCACCGACCTCCGGGAGATTGCGGGCGTTCGGGTCGCGTCCATCGAGGAGTTCCGGACGGCCCTCCGGGACAACCTCCTGAAGGTGGGGGGCGGGTTCAAGTTCCGCGGCTGGGTTACCGACGCGCTGTTCGAAGGGGGACCTCCCGCACAGCTCCGTCCCAGATGAAGGCCCGGATTTCCTTCTCCGCAAGGCTCAAGATAATCCAAGGCAAGCCGCCTTCCCGAAGATAGGGGACGTCCCACCGCGACGGCCTCGCCGGGGCCCCCGCGGGGTGGCTGTGGTAAACGGCGACGACCCCCTTCCCGCGCCTCTCGGCCTCCGTCCAGGCCCGGTAGAGTTCCTCCGGCGGAATCTCGAACCGGACGGGCGACGCCAGGCGGTTCGTGGCCGGTCGCGCCTCCTCCACGACGACCTCCGTCCCCTCCTTTCGGCCGATGAGCAGCCCGCACGCTTCGTCGGGTGCCCGGGCCCCGGCGTCACGCTCCATGGCTTCCCGAACTCCGGGTCCGAGGAGGAATTCCATCAGGTCCCTCGGCAGAAAAACGGATAAACCGGCGGCGCGAGGGCTCCGGGATGGACATCCAAGTCCACGCCATCGAGACGAGATTCTTCGAGCGCGGCGGCGAGTTCGTCCTCGTCGCCTACGTGGATGACCCGCGGGCCGAGACCCTCCGGGACCTGCCGCGGAAGGAGGTCCTGAACAGTGACCGCATCTACCTGGTGAGCCCCTCCCGGACCGTGGAGGTGGACCGGCGGCTGGTGGAGAAGATGTTCCCCCTTCGGCTCGACGAGGCGGTGACCCGCTCGCGGTGGAGCTTGGAGCGGAACTACGGCACGGGGTCTGCGGAGGAGTCCCTGGCCATCCGCGTGCCCCGGAAGTCCATCGCGGAGTTCAACGCCGACGACACCAAGGCCATCAAGGAGAGGTTCAAGGGGGGCAAGGGGCCCTACGCCGACGCGGCCTCTGTCTTGGTGATTGCCGACGACGACCACATTCGGCTCAACCCCTACAAGTTCTGGGCCGAGGTCCTCTCCGAGCCCGTCGCCTCGGGGCTCACGCGCGCCGAGATGGCCCGCTGGGCCTGGAAGCGGCTGCGGTCCAAGGGGTGGTCGCGGGGGGCCGAGGTGGCCGACGCCTGCGGCGTGGTGCACGAACTCGACTTGGTGAAGCGGCGCCCCCGGGCGGCCCTCCGGTGCTACCCCGGGGCCGGAAGCGTCGAGCCCTTCGCCCGGCTCGCGGAGGCGCTGGGGCTCCCGGAGGCGCTGGCGGTGGTGGCCGAGGGGGACCTGCGGGGCCAGGGGCCGGTCCGCGTCGTGAGGTTGAAGGACCTGTGACCGGCGAAAGGCTCGCGACCGGCTGCGGGAGCCTCGACCGCCTCCTCGGCGGCGGCTTCGAGCGCGGGACCCTCTCCCAACTCTTCGGCGAGGGGGGCTCGGGGAAGACCAGCCTCGCCCTCCAGGCCGCGGTGGCCTCGGTCCGCGGGGGCGGAAAGGCGGTTTACATCGACACCGAGGGGCTCTCGCCGGAGAGATTCCGGCAGATTGCGGGGCCCGACGCGAAGACGGTCTCGGAGCGCATCCTCATCTTCGAGCCCCGCTCCTTCCTGGAGCAGTCCGCGGTCCTGGAGGAGGTGGAGCGCGTGGCCCGGGAGAACGTCGGGCTCGTGGCGTGGGACTCGGCCACCTTCCACTACCGCCTGGAACTGGGGGGCGACGAGCAGGCCCTGAAGCGGGAACTCGGGCGCCAGCTGGCGACGCTGCTCCGCATCGCCCGGGAGAGGAACTTGGTGGCGCTCATCACAAACCAGATTTACACCGACATCGACCACGACGTGCTCCGGCCCCTCGGGGGCTCCCTGGTGGACCACATCTGCAAGACGATTCTCCAACTGGAGAAGACCGGGAGGCCGGGCCGGCGGCGGGTGGTGGTGCAGAAGCACCGGAGCCTTCCGGAGGGGACGTCGTGCGAAGTGCGACTGACCGACCGGGGGCTGGAGGACGTGCCCGACGAGGTGCCCGTCGAGATTCGCAACCGATGAAACCCCCGCGCCACGAGGAGGACGCGGGCCTCGGGACCGGGCTCCTCGCCATCCTCCTCTTCCTCCTCTATCTCGCCTCGGTCGCCCTCGCCTACTGGCCCGCCTTCCGCCCCGACGCCCTCCGGACCGCGGTGACCCTTGTGGAGGTCTCCCCGGCGGGAGGCCCCGCGCCCTTCCGCATCTTCCCGCCCCTCCCGGGGCCCGCGGGCAATGTGAGCGACATGGCGGCGACCGTCGCCGACACCCCGCGCCTCGCGCTCTTCGGGCCTGGGTGGGCCGGATACGAGAAGGGGAGGACCTACGTCCTCTGGGTCACGGCCGCGTCGTTCAGGAACGACTCCTTCGGGCGGCAGTGGGTGGAGCCCCTCGACCTCCAGACGGCTACGTTCCCGCTGACCCTGAAGCAGCAGCGGGCGCTCTGGGCGCCGACCAACGCGGTCGCGCTGCTGATGGCGTGGCCCGTCGCTGTTTTGGGGGGGCTCGTGGGGCTCTGGAGGTGGCGGGTGTGGTCGGGGAAAGCCCTCGTCCTGCTGGTGGCGGCGTGGGTGATGGTGGGGGGAGGGGTCTATGGCGGGGGCTCCCTGGCGGCCTTCGGGGGTTGCTTCTTCAACTTCTTGACCAATTCATCTACGGTGATTTCCACGGGCCCCCCGACG
>CAZANW010000017.1:0-31196 GCA_964486625.1 uncultured Halobacteria archaeon | reverse complement strand
CCAAAATTCAAAACAGCGGTTTTGAATTTTGTGCTTTGGATTTTGAATTTGTTTAGGATTTTGTGCTTCGTGCTTTGGATTTAGTGGCCAGGTGACGAGAACCCCCCGGGCTTTAGCCCGGGGGGTTCTCGTCACCTGGCCACTAACCCATGTAGCCCAGCCGCCTGAGTCTATCCAGCACCGCCGCTGTCGCCGAATTGGGAAGGGGGCTCTGCCCCCGCCCCCCCTTGCCCACAGGCCCGCTCCCCTCCACCCCCGGTTTTTCCGAGACTCCGATCAGCGCCCTCCCTTCCATCTCCGCCGGCACCCCGAGCCCCAGCAGGGAGAGAATCGTCGGGGCGCAATCCCTCAAATCGGCGGCGACCGTCCCGCGCCCGATTCCAGGCCCCGCCATCGCAAGGACTCCATTCATCGAGTGGCTCGACCGTATCCCGAAAGGGCGCGCCAGGGGCCGCGACGACGCGAACTCGAACCTCCCGAACCCCACCGTCGCCATCTCCTCTGTGAGGAAAACGAGGTCGGGCGCCTCCGCGGCCCGGGGCCCCGAGTAGATGTCCCTCCCCTGGAAAACCTCGGTGACCGGGCAGCGGCCGGTGTCGGGGTCGCGCAGGAGCCACAGCCCCGCCTCGATGCGCGCCAGGACGTCCCCCGCCTCCTCCTCCCGGACCGCGCCCCGGGGCTCGCGGCCCGCCCGATTCAGGTAAATCTGCCCGCCGTAGCCCACCGAGTAGGCGAGGGTCCGCTCCCAGTCCACGTCGCGGAAGGAGAGGAAGAGGCGCGACAGGAGGCCGCGCTCCCCGGCCGGGGGCAGGAGGCGCCGCAGGTTTCCGAGCCCGCTCCCCAGCAGCAGGCGATAGACCCTCTCCGGAGTGAAGCCGAGGGAGGCGAGGGCCCTCCGGGCCGAGGTCCCGGGCCCGGAAGCCACCCGGAGGAGCCCGCGTTCCCGCAGCCACGGGTTGAGGTGGAGAAACCAGCGCAGGGGCGCGGCCCCGTGGTCGGACGCGGCCACGACGGCGGTCCCCGGTGGCGCTTTTTTCAGGATTTCCCCGACGGCCGAGTCGAGGGCGCGATAGACCGGGAGCATCGCCCCCGGGTCCCCGTGGCAGGCGTGGTGGGTCTCGTCCGGCGCCTCGAAGTGGACCATGGCGAACCGCCAGCCGGGGGTCTCCTCCAGGGCGAGCCGGAGGGCGCGGCCGCGGGCCGCGATGACCCGGATTTGCTCCTCCGCGAAGGCGTCGAGGTTCCCCGGCGCCGCGACCTCTCCGGCGTGGAGGGGGTAGTCGCCGAGTTTCCGCGCGAACTCCGGGGGCCACGTGAACTCCGCCCCGGGCCACGCGGGCCACCCCGAGACGACGACGCCCTCCACCTCGGGCGGGGGCCACGACATCGGGACGTTGACCCACACCTGCGGGACGCCCGAGGCCGAAAGGAGGTCCCACAGCGCCGGGACCCCGAGGTGGCCCCGGTGGACCGGCTCCAGTTCGTAGGAGCCCGGCTTCCGCTTGAGGTGGTCGAATATGCCGTGCGCGCCCGGGTTCCGCCCGGTCAGGAACGTGGACCACGCGGGGGGGGTGATGGGGAGCAGGGTGGAGCGGAGGGGGCCCGAGGTCCCGGCCTCCACGAGCCCGCGGATGTTGGGGAGGTGGGGCAGGAAGGGGCGCAGGATGGACCAATCCGCCCCGTCCAGACCGAGGACGAGGGCTCGCGGGTCCATGACGGTGAGAGGGGATGCGCGGCCCGCAAAAAAAGGCCTCAGCCCCTCACCGGCTCCGCCACCCAGAACGCCACGTCGTCGTTGTCGCCGTCCCACGTCCCGCAGGTGAAGGGCGCGGAGCCCTCCGCCCCGTCCCGGATGGAGGCGCGGACGCGGTGGATGCCGGGGTTGCCCCCGTTCTGGACCTGTGGGAAGAGGGTGACGCAACTGGCCTGGTCGTTCCGGAACCAGGAGGCCGAGTTCTGGGTGTACCAGCCCGACCCGTTCCCGGGGTTGTAGGAGACGCCGAAGTCGGTCGTCCCGGTGCAGGCGAAACTCGCCGAGATGTTGACCAGGGTCCCGGGCCGGTAAACGGTGGCGTCGAGGACCTGCACCGTCTGCACGGCCCGGCTCCCGGTGCAGGGCCGCGCCCCGCTGATTCTGCACGAGTCGAGGACGTAGTTGGTGCAGCCGTTGGCCGCGGTGGAGGCGCTGTCGAAGTTCAGGGGCGGGTCCCACCTCCCGGGGGCGGAGATGAACCAGTTGGTCTGGGTGTTGACGGAGGCCACGTGCCTCACCACGTCCCCCGTGGCGAGGGCGGACCCGCCCACGCGGCCGACGTAGAGCCCGTCGCGGTAGAGGTAGATGTAGTTCTGGCCGTCGCAGGAGTAGTCGTAGGCCACCTTGTAGGCGTGGGTCTCGCCCGAGGCCGCGGGGGCGGAGAAGGTCGTGGTCCCGTTCCGCCACACCTCGATGGAGGTGGAGGTCTGGGTGACCGTGAACCCGTCGTTGGCCGCCTGGCTGGTGTTGTGGAACGCCCACCGGTCCACGGGGGCCCCCGTGTAGGTCGCGCTCCACTCGTAAACGACCAGTTGCTTGGTGATGTTGGGGTCCACGTTGCGCTTGTAGTAGGAGATGTCCCCGCTCAGGTCGGTGAAGTTGGCGGCCCTCCCGGCCAGGTTCTCCACGACCAGTTGGTATCGGTAGGCGGTGCTGGGAATGAGGTTGAGGGAGTCCGACAGGCTCCCGGAGGAGGGGCCGAAGCCGTAGAAGCCGGGGGCGGTGAGGTTCCCGAACGCGCTCCAGCCGAGGGGCGCCCCGGCGCAGTTCAGGCTCGCGTTCGAGCGCTGGATATACCAGTTGCCGATGCCCGACTCGGGGTCGGTGCCGGTGTCGTAGTTGATGGGGGTGATGGGGGGGTTCCCGAAGTTCCCGGGGGGCTGGTCGATGTAGGCGGACTGGGGCGGGGAGGTGTCAATCGCGGCCGTGCATATGTTGCCGCCGCCGATGCTGCCGACGCAGGTGGGGGTGGCGTTGGCCCAGTTCCAGACGTTGTCGCTGATGTTGTAGGAATACTGGTTGCAGGTCCCGTCGTCCACGGTGGTGTCGTAGAACGTCGAGCCGGGAATCGGATAGGCCACGATGGTCCAGTTGTTGCTGAAGCCGTTGCACACCCCGCCCCAGAGGAGGGTGCTGCGCCGGAAGAGGCCGGAGCCGGAGGCGGCGACCCCCGACATGTTGTCGCTGATGCCGGAGGGGATGGTGATGGAGACGTTCTGCTGCGGGTAGAACCCGTCGGTGTAGATGGGGCCCGTGTTGCCCGTCGGCGGATACTTGTCGTTGAGGACGACGAAACTGGTGTTGTTCCCGACGCTCGCGTTGTTGTAGCAGGTGGCGTTGGTCGAGGCGTTGAAGGTGGCCGAGGAGGTCCAGTTGTAGGACCAGTTGTAGGGCGGCCCGCTGCCCGGGGGGCTCTTGGCCCCGCCGACCGAGGTGGTGGTGGGGAACGTCACGTTGGCGATGCCCGACTCCGGGTCGCTGGCGAACGCGACGGTGACGTTGAACCCGCCCGAGTAGTTGCCGTTGTAATACACGGTGGTGCCGGAGACGTAGCCGTAGGAGTTGTTGGCGATGATGGAGAGGGGCCCGCAGTAGTCGGGCGGGGTGATGTCAATCTTGGCGATGCTGCCGAAGGTCGCGTTGGCCCAGTTGGCCACGTTGTCCGACACGTTGTAGGAATACTGGTAGCACGTGGCCTGGGCGACCGTCGTGTCGTTGTAGGCGCCCCCGGCGGGGGGCGGGAAGCCGGCGGTGGAGTCGTCGGCGACGTAGGTCCAGTTGGCGGCGAAGCCGTTGCACGCCCCGTTCCCCAGGGCGGTGTCGCGCCGCAGCAGGAAGCGCCCGAGGGGCGGGTTGGTGCCCGTGGAGAAGTTGGCGACGCCCGACTCTGCGTCGGACACCGCGGGGAGGGTCATGGGGACCCCCAGGCTCCCGTAGTAGCCGTCGTAGTAGGAGGGGCCGGTGTCGCCCGAGGGTATTTTGGTGTCGAGGTAGACGGTGAACTGCGTGGAGTTCACGTTGGAGGCGTTGTCGTTCACGTAGAGGGTCGCCGTCCCGTTGAAGAAGGAGGCGGAGCCGAAGGCGTAGGTCCAGGTGTGGGGCCCGGGCCAGATGGTGATGCCCCCGTCGGAGGTGGTGTTGGGGAAGGCGACGTAGGCGACGCCGGAGGTCGCGTCGGCGGCGCCGCTGGTGACGGTGACGGTCCCGCCCGGGGGGCAGTAGGTTGAACTGGAGTTGCTGGAGTAATAGACCCAGGAGGAGTTGGCCCTGTAGGCGCAGGGGGTGGTCTTCGACATGTCCCGGGAGGTCGTGGGGGGCGTCCAGTCGATGCCGAACTTCGGGGCCCTGAACGTGCCGCTGGTGTCGTTCGTGGTGTTGATGTCGAGTTCGCACTTGTCGTCCCCCTCGTCGCGGCAGTTCAAGTTGGGGCCCACCGTGATGTTCAGGTCGTTGTCGCACGGGCGGGTCCAGTTGGGGACCGTGATGACGCCCGCGCTCCGGACCTGCGACGTGCACGAGAGGGGGGTGGGGCTGTCGTCGTCGTCCTCCACCATGATGGTCCAGTTCTGGTTGACCCAGTGGCGGAGGACGTCGGCATAGACGTTGGGGGTGGCGCCCGCGTAGGCGACCGTGAGGGCGGTGAAGGAGGTGACGTCGGCCGTGGGGCTCCCCGCGACGCTCGCGTTGTTGATGGTCCCCTCCCGCTGGACCACCTGCTTGACGCGGCCCGTGGAGTCGGTGATGACCACGTTGCCGAGGAGGACCTCGTAGGTCCCGGCGGGGACGGCGTTGGTCCCGACGCTGTCGTAGCCGACCCGGAAGGAGGAGAGGGTCTCCCCCGCCTTGCTGGAGAGGTCGAAGGTCCGGTGATACCACCGGCCGCGGGCGTTGGGGGTCCACGTGGAGGCCGCGGTGTCGGCGGAGAGGCCGTTCTGGTCGGTCAGGGCGGTGAGCCGGAAGGCCCCGGACACGGAGAAGACCGCGTCGAACCCTCCGCCGATGCTGTTGTTGGTCGAGTCGAGCCAGACGTCGAACTGGAGCCGGTCGCCGGACGCGACGGGATAGGTGAGGGAGGAGTTGATGACGCGGTAGAGGGAGGAGTCGGTCCCGGTGGGGACGCCGCCGGTGGTGAACCTGAGCCGGACGGCCTCCGGGGCCCCGAAGGACCAGTTCCACGGGACCGCCTCCCACCGGCCGGGGGCCGTGTTGTCGGTCCGGGCCACGCACCCGGTCCCGTAGCAGTGGAGGGCGGGGCCGTATCGCTGGCCGGTCGAGTTGACGTAGAGCCCCCGGAACTTCTGGGCGGAGCCGCAGCCGCCGAACATCCCGAGGGAGGGGCGGTCGGGGGCGGACGACTCGTTCGAGAAGTTGGAGGGGGAGTTGTGGAAGGCGGTGGCGTTGGAGGCGTTCCGGGTCCGGTTCACGACCTGGTTCCCGTTGTTGAGGATGTCGGCGCAGACCGCCTGGCTGTTGGCCGCGCTGCCGGTCGCCCCTCCCGACCACGGGTAGAAGATGGAGAAGCCGCCGCTCTCGAGCCAGGTGTTGCCCCCGGCGGCGTAGTCCCGGATGTTGATGGTCTCGGGGTTGGGGGAGGGGCCGTCCGTCCCCGGGAAGACCTCCCCGTAGGGGTTGACGACGGCGAGGTAGGACGGCGTCTTCGTCGCGAATAGTCTGTTGGGGGGGACTGTGGTGCCGAAGCCGATGCCGGCGGTGGCCGACCTCCAGTAGAGGCGGGCGCAGGTGGCTCCGCTCTGCTCGGCGGCGTACTGAATCTTGATGGCGTGGTAGCCCTGGGAGAGGGTCAGGGCCGACGTCTCGTTGCCCGGGGCGGGAGTGGCGCAACTGCCGTTCGTCCAGTTGTTGAGGACGAGGGTGTTGTCGATGAAGAGGCGGACCCGGTCGTTGTAGACCATGCCGAAGAACCAGTCGGCCGCCGTGGTGGGGACGTAAACGTATCCCTTCCACATGATGGAGTAGGTGTCGCCGCCGCACGGGGTGCCCCCGCCGAAGATTTGGGTCCCCACGTCGTTGCCGTAGTTGACGTTCGGGGTGACGACCGGCCCGCACGATGTGCCCGTTAGGTCGTCGTTGGAGTAGCCCTGGGACCGGAGGCCGTTGGAGATGTTGAGGTCGCTCCAGGAGAGGTTGGCGACGATGAAGCCCCGCTCCCTCAGCCGCGCATACCACCAGTTCTGGCAGCCGGAGACGGTTCCGGTGCAGGTTTCCGAGGCGTTGGTGTAGAGGCCGACGGTCTTGAGGTTCGTGGGGGCCTCGATGCGGAGGAGGGGGGCGAGGTAGTTGATGACGAAGTCGCGGGAGACGGCGGCGGAGACGAGGCCCGCGTTGTCCCACGACCGGACATAGACCCGGCACGGGGTCCCGATGTCGGGGTCGGGGTTGGCGTCCTGGCACTCGCTCGCTCCCCCGCCGACGGGGATGAGGGCAGAGGTAGCCGAGTTGCAGGTCCGGGCGGTCCAGTCGCGGATGATGTTGTTGTTGGGGTTGGGGTCGAGGGGCTGCTGGAGGCGATACTCGCACTTGTTCAGGCCCGACTGGGCGTCGGAGTCGGAGATGTCGATGGTGAAGTCGTTGGTCTGCTCGGAGCCCTGGCCCGGGTTGTTCCAGGTGGTGGTCGGGGCGGTGTAGTCGATGCGGACGTGCTTCGCCCCGCCCGGCTCGCTGTCGTTCGAGGTGGGGCCCGGGACTCCGCTCTGGGCGGCCCACGCAATCTCGCTCGCGTTGAGGGGGCGGAAGTGGACCTTCACCTCGTCCACGGTCCCGGCGAGGAAGGGGTTGGAGGTGGCGAGGCTGTGGCCGATGTGCATGGAGGTCGCCGTGTCGAACTCGCTGTGGTTCCCGAGGGGGACGGGTCCGCGGGCGATGGTGGTGCCGTTGCGGTAGAGGGTGGCGGTCGTCGCGTTCTGGACCACGAGGGCGAGGTGGTTCCAGTTGGTCGTGAGCGGGGTGGTGCCGCAGCCGCCGGGGTCGTTGGGCAGGATGCGGAAGCAGAGGTTGCCGCTGGCGTCGGTGTAGATTTCGCGGTCGCGCGTCGCGCAGGTGGCGTCGGGGTCGCAGAAGGAGAAGAGCCCCCGGTTGGCGACGGCCCCGGAATTGGGCCTCACCCAGAACTCGACGGTGAAGTTGGTGAGGGGCCCGCCGGTGAGGTTGGCGGGGAGGGTGACGTTGATGCTCTGCTGGGCCCCGCTGAGGGAGACGCCGTGGCGGAGGTAGCCGCCGTCGGAGGCGAAGGAGGCCCCGCCGTAGAGCGTCCCGTTGATGCCCGCGGGCCCGAGGTCGGTGGCGGTCGTCCCGGAGTTGTCGTCCAGCGGGTAGTAGAGCATGGAGGGGTTGTCGGGGGTGTCCTTGGCTCCGGTGACCACGAGGCAGGTGGCGCGGTGGTAGGGCCAGGTGGAGTTGTCGGCCTGGTCGGAGCACTGGGCCGGAGCCGAGCCCACGGTCACCGCCGATGGGTCGGTCCCGCAGGCGTAGGTCCCCCAGCGGGTCAGGGTCCACGCGCCGCCCGCGGAGGGGATGCGGGCGACCCGGATTGTGCAGGGGAAACCGTCGAACCCGGAGGCCACGCCACCGGGGGGCTGGTCGGTCTCGTTGTGGACCAGGGCGAAGTCGGCGGTCTGCCACGACTGGGAGGGGGGAGAGGAGATGTTGACGAATGGGCCGTCCCAGTCGATGGAGAAAGTGCGGACGGCGGCGGTGGTGACCCACCCGACTTGGTCGGTGGCCCGGATGGTCACCCGGCACTGGTTGGGGCCGGAGTCCTGGCAGTCGTTCCCCAGGAGGGTGGACCAGACGCCCGCCGAGAAGGAGGGGTTGGCGTTGCAGGTCCGCAACTGGTAGGACTGGGTCACCTTCCAGGTGGAGCCGTTCTGGGACTCAATCTGGGCCTCGCAGGAGACGAGGCCCGACTGGCCGTCGGAGTCGGTGGCGGCGACGTTGAAGTCCCTCCGGAACCAGGCGCTCGCCGGGGGGCTGGTGAGGGAAACGGAGGGCGCCGTGTAGTCCACGCGGTAGTGGGCCCCGCCGCCCACCTCGCCGCCCTGGGCCGCCCACGCAATCTCGGTGTCGTTCAGGGGGCGGAAGTGGACCTTCACCTCGTCCACGGTTCCCGCGAAGTAGGGGTTGGATGCGTCGTTGGTGAAGCCGATGCGCATGGAGTCGGCATAGTCGAACTCGCTGTGGCCCGCCGCGGTGATGGGGCCTCGGACGAGGGTGCCGTTGCGGAACAGGGAGGCGGCGGTCCCGTTCTGGACCCGGAGGGCGATGTGGTTCCAGGCGCCCGCGACGATGGGGTTGCCGGCGGCGCAGCCGCCCGCGTCGTGTGGCCAGACCCGGAAGCAGAGGAAGCCGTTGACGTCGGTGTAGATGAGGCGGTCGTAGCCCCCGGAGCATGCGGCGCCGGGGTTCGCGCAGAAGGTGAAGAGACCGCGGTTCGCGATGGCCCCGGAGTTGGGCCTCACCCAGAACTCGACGGTGAAGTTGGTGAGGGGGCCGCCGGTGAGGTTCGCGGGGAGGGTGACGTCGATGGCGCCGTTGACCCCGTCGAGGGAAACGCCGTGGCGGAAGCGGCCGTTCTCGGCGGAGTAGGAGGCCCCTCCCACGAGGCTCCCGTTGACGCCCGCGGGCCCGAGGTCGGTGGCGGTCGTCCCGGAGTTGTCGTCCAGGGGGTAGTAGAGCATGGAGGGGTTGTCGGGGGTGTCGTTGACGCCGGCGACCACCAGGCAGGTGGGGCGCCAGTTGGGGGCGGTGGAGTTGTCGGCCTGGGAGGAGCACTGGCCGGTCGCGCCCACGGTGACGGTGGGGTTCGTCCCGCAGGCGTAGTCCCCCCACCTCCGGACGGACCACGCGCCGCCCGCGGAGGGGATGTCGACCACCCGGAGTTTGCAGGGGTAGCCATCGAACCCGGAGGCCACGCCGCCGGGGGGCTGGTCCGCCTCGGAGCCGCTGACGGGGAAGTTCGCGGTCTGCCAGGTCATGGAGCGCGGGGAGATGTTGACGAAGGGCCCGTCCCAGTCAATGGAGAAGGTGCGGGAAACGGTGGCAGAGACCAGCCCCACGTTGTCGGTGGCCCGGAGGGTGACCCGGCACCGGTTGGCGCCGGAGTCCTGGCAGCCCTCGCCGGAGCCGCTGGACCAGACGCCGACGGTGAAGGAGCCGGAGCAGAGCCGGGAGGCCCACGGCTTGGTCACTCTCCAGGTCGCGCCGTCCACGCTGCTCTCCACCTGGAACTCGCAGAGGGCGAGGCCGGAGCGCGCGTCGGAGTCGGTGGCGCTGACGGTGAAGTCGCGGCGGAACCAGGCTCCCGCCAGGGGGCTGACGAAGGTGGGGGTGGCGGGGGCGGTGTTGTCGGTCCTCAACTGGAGCCCGGCGGGGAATGTCATGGACGCGATGCCGTTCCGCAGGCCGTCATACATCTGGAAGCCGACGTCGAAGTCCTGCTCGTCGGCGTTGATGACGTTGACTTGCGTCCGCATCGTGACCGTGGTCCCCGTGCAGCCCCCGCCGGTCTGGCAGGTGGGGTTCTGGGGGGCCAGCGTGTTCTCGTCGGCGATGTGGGTGAAGGTGGTGCAGGAGGCGCCGAAGGCGACGTCCACGTAGCAGGTGTGGTTGGAGTCGTAGGGCGAGGCCGCAGGGGCGTTGTCGAGGACGACGAAGAACTCGTCGGAGCCGGTGACGCCGCCGTTGTAGGTCCCGTTGTCGTAGTAGGTGGCGTCGATGTTGGGGGTGTCGCCGTTCCGGACCCAGCAGTTGTTCCCGTTGAGGTAGCGGCACCCGGAGGACCAGGAGGCGGACTGGAGGGCCGGGTTGTAGCCGTCGATTTTCGCGTTGTCGATGGAGATGGTGTCGGCGCCGAAGCCGCTCAACTGGGTGAAGGCGTCGTTCCACCAGACGCCGGGGTTCCCGTCGTGGTCCACGTCCACGTTGGCGTCCCGGACGTGAATCCAGGTGTCGAGTTTGTAGCCGTCGGGCATAGGGTTGTATCCGTAGGCGGTCGAGGTCGGAATCCGGCAGAGGACCGTCAGGGACTCGCCCGGGGACAGCCCGCCGCCGTCGACGGTCTCGGTGTTGACTCCCCACCGGGGGGTTCCGCCGGCGCCGTTGAGGTCCCCCTCGGCGCACTGAAGCCCGTTGGCGGGGTTCGTGGTGACGCCGTTGTTGTTGATATAGTCCCAGTAGGTGTCGTTGCGCCACTCGCGGACCGTATTGCCGTCGTTGGACTTCCACCACTCGACCGCCACCACCGGCCGCGTCGAGGTCGGGTCCCCCGAGTCGCCCCTGTGCTGGATGGTCACCTCGTAGTAGATGTAGTCGCCCGCTCGGAAGTCGGGAATCGCTCCGCTGGTGGCGCCGCACGTCCCGTCCATGGGAGGGGCGGCGTAGGTCGCGGTGCACGTCCTGGAGGCGATGGTCGAAGTGCCGTTGCTGATGCGGATTTGGCTGATGATGATGTTGTAGCCGAAGTAGTTGTAGGTCACGGGGATGCGGGCGTCGTCCACGGAGAGCCATAGGCTCTCGCGTGCGGATGCCCCGCAGTTGCCGATGATGTCGCAGTTGCCGGTCATGTCGAGGTAGGTCCAAGCCCAGAAGTAGACGCGATAGACCCGGGACGCGGTCGCGATGTTGTTAAAGAACCAGGCGAGGGTCTGGCTGGTGCCGCCGCCGGCCAAGTTGTTGGAGTCGTAGATGTTGGTGAGGGACTTGCCCTGGATAGTGCACACGGGATTGAGGCCCTGGTTGGGGCAGGAGCCGGGGTTGTTACTGGGGTCCCAGACCTGGATGTAGTCGGGGCCGTGAACGTCTGGAGCGGCGGCGTTGGTCGTGGAAGCCTGGCCCCCGGCGAAGCGGTAGTCGCCGGAATAGCCGAGGTTGCCGGCGGGGATGACAGCGTGGCCCTGGCCGGGCCCCGACCATTCGAGGCGGGCGCAGGAGCCGCCTCCGTTCTGGTAGTAGAAGGTCTGGATTCGGTGCCAGCCCGCGGACAGGGAGATGGAGCCGCTGGGGCCGTTCTCCCCCTCGCAGCCGGAGTCCACCGCGTCGTTGATGATTTTGGTGTCGTCCACGACGACATAGCCGCCGTCGTCCGAGTGGAAGTAGAAGGTCCAGGTCCCCCCCGCGGGGATGTTGACGAATCCCACCCACATGGCCGAGTAATCGGTGTCGACTCCGTTCTCGCAACTGCCGGCTCCCGCCTGGTTCCCCACGTCGGTCCCGAAGTTGATGGGCCCGTTGACGGTCACGGTGGTGCAGCCCGCGGCGGTTTTGGAGGCGGCGCTCCCGGTCCAGAAGGGTAGCATCACCTTCGAACTGCCCGGAGTCACCCCCCAGCGCCCCTTGAACCAGTAGCCCGCGAGCCCGTTGGTGGTGATGTCGGTGCCCGAGGAGATGTCCCCCGGCTCCAAGTATGCGTAGAGGTAGCTGAGGGAGTTGCCGCTGTCGTAGTCGCTGCCGCTGAAGTAGGAGGCCCCGTAGTTGAAGTCGAGGGAGGCGCTGGTCACGGAGAACAGCGGCTTCGACTTGTCGGTGGTGAAGGCGCCGTAGTTGTCGAGGTCGAACCCGCGGTCCACCCAGCCCACCCCTCCTTCCTGGCCGTTCTGATTGCAGCAACCGTCGGTCTCGGCTGCGGCGAAGGCGTTCCCCTCCCCCACGGTCCCGGCTCCGCTGCAATCGGTCCCCGTGTCGTAGGTGGTGTCGAAACCGTTTATGTAAGTGTCATACCCGGTCTCACCGTCGCCCCTCTGCAGTTCGACCTGGTCGTTGCCGTTGCGGGGCGAGGTCCACCCGTGGGAGCCTTCGAAAGCCCGGACGTTACAGGCGTCCGGGGAGGACTGGAAGACGGTGAACGACTTGGGGGTGAGGTGGTTGGCCTCGGCGGCGGCAGAGGCGAGGAGGAGCAGGGCCGCGGCGACGAGGACTCGTTTCATGGAGCACCCCCCTGCCTCCAGAGCAGCGTCGCCAAGGCCTCCCGCAGGGTCTCGTGGAGTTGGACGGAGGCGTCTCCCCTCTCGACGAGGGGGGCCTTGCCCTTCAGGTGCTCCTCAATGGCGGCCATCCACTCGGGCCGGAAACGGTCCCGGGCCCCCGCCCGCAGTGCGGCGAGTGCCACCGGAGACCGCTCTCTCGCCTCCGTCTCTTTGCGGGAGTCGGGGCTGTGGGTCACTCTCATGCGCCCTGCCTCCAGAGGAGGACTGCATAGGCCTCCTGCAGTATGGCCACCGGCTTCAGCTCTGACGGGAAGCTCTTCTGCCCCGCGGGGTCCGCCGCCTTCAACTGCTCCTCGATCGTGGATATCCATCCGGGCTGGACCCGCTCCCTCGCCTTCGCCCTCAGAAGGGCGACGACCTGCGTGGCGAGAGGGACGGACGATGCGGCGGCAGGAGTGGCGGAAGCGGTCGGGCCGGGCAGGCTCTTGGCCGGGAGTGTCGCCGGTTGCGCGTCGGTTACCAAGGGTTCATTCGCCATAATGTCGAGCCCCTTCTGGAGAGCGTTGCGCGCTTCACTCCCCACGCACGCCCTCCGCTCCATCTCCGACAGGGCGATGACTGCGCTCGCCCGGCCGTAACCGCCCTGCTGGATGAGCCCCCGGGCCCACGGCAGCAGCCAGGAGGGCGCGGGCAGAACGTCGCAGTAGAGCGCGTAGTAGACCAGGCAGTCCGCCGGGAGAGTGCCGTCCTCGCATCCGACGTGGGCGGGGCGGTAGTCCGTGTCGAGCCAGCGGAGAAACTTACGGGCCGGGGCGCTCTCGGGGAGGCGGAGAGCTGCGAGGGACGCTTCCTGGGACGCCTCTGCCAGCTCCGACAGGGGGTACATCTGCGCCATCCAATAGAGAAGAGGCGCGTATTGGGGAGCGATAGTCCCGTCCGGTCCCCGGAAGTCGGTGTTGTTGGACTGGAGGACCGCGCGGAGAATCCCGTCGAGTGAAGAGTCCCGCGGGACCTGTGGCTCGGAGGACCGGGGCGGAGCCCACTGGAAGGGGCGGGGTGCGTAGTTGGGAGGAGTTGGATATAGCGGGTAGGAAGGGTTGTCGGGGGGTATCACCACTGGCGGCTCCGGCCACCGAAGGAGTCCGGCCAGCCCCAAGATAAGGACCGCGGCAACAGCGGCGGGCACGAGGAGTCTCTTGGCCCGGCCTCCCGGAAGCACCATCAACCACGGGACGGCGATTGGATTCAACAGCTTTTCCGTCCCTCCCCGCCCGAAGGGCGGGAATAGGCGCGCCTGCGCCCTCACGACGGGCTCACCTCCTCCCGGCCCGCGGCCCCCGCGCGCCCGCGCTCGGGCGGCAAAAGTTTAAGCGCGTGGAGTCCCAGTTTGAACCATGAGGGCCGAAATCGGGAAGCACATCGTCATCGACACGGAAATCTGCCATGGGAAGCCCACGTTCAAGGGAACGAGAGTGCTGGTCAGCGATGTCATCGAACTGTTGGCCGCTGGCGAACCCGTGGAGAGGATTGTGAAGAGCTATCCCGGTCTGAACCGGGAGATGATCCGGGAGGCCCTGGAATACGCCGCCAGACTTGCCCGGGAGGGGGCCTATGTCGAGTTCCCCAAGGTTTCTGCTTGATGAAAACGTTCCTGCCGAGGTCGGGGAGTTCCTGAAGTCAAAGGGGCTGCAGGTAGAACGCGTGCCGAAGGGAACCAAGAACGGCAAGGTCGCATTGCTGGCGAGAGAGAGGAGGGTCGTGTTGCTTACCCGAGATGCCGACTTCTCCGACTCCTCCCTGTTTCCGCCCCGGGAATACTTTGGAATCGTGGTGCTCCGAATCCATCCTCCGACGCCGGAGAGGCTCGTGGAAGGAGCGTCCGCGCTCCTCAAGCAAGTGAAGGACTTCAAGGGCAAGTTGTTTTTGGTGGGAGAGGGTTGGATTCGAACTTCCGCGGGGGAGTGAACACCTTCGGCACTGAAACGGCCCGCGACGGCGACGAGAATCCGCGTCATGAAAGCCCTCACGGCCGCCCCGCCCCCTCCCGGCCCGCGGCCCCCGCGCGCCCGCAGAGGGCCCGGCGCTCCGCAGGGTCGTGTTGACCCCCAGCCGCCCCGAACTGTGCCGGGGATTACCGGTAGACGTTCTCCCGGCGGTCCAGAACGTGCACCCTGGCCGTGTCGCCCTCGATTTCGTAGACGAGCCGCAACCCCCCGATGCGGAGCCTCCAGAGGCCCCGGAAGGTATGCCGGAGGGGCTTCCCCCGCTCGGGGTGCTCCACGAGTTTTTCCAACTGCCTCAGCACAGCCTCCCGAGTTGAGCCGTCGAGCCTTCTGAAGCTCCGTTCGAACTCCGGAGAGAAGAGCAGGCGGTATCGGGTCACCTGCGAAGTTGCCGGTGGAGCCGCCGGATGTCCTGAAGTGTGCGGTGGCGCCCCTCTCGGAAGGCCTTCCGGCTTCGGACGAGGGCGCGGAGGAGTTCCTCGTCCCCGGCCATTTCCAGCTCCTCCCGGAGGTCGCCGATTTCCTCCTGGATGGCCCCGAGCCTGCGGACAATGCTGCCGGAGAGGGACGCGGCCATCTCCGGGTTTTACCGCCGCAGGCGCTAAATCTCTTTCGGAAAAGGCCCGCGACCGCGGCGATGAGCCGCGCGACCATTGCCGACGAAGCGCGGACGGTGCGGGAGGAGACCGTGAGAGGACCGGCAGCCCTCACGACTGGCTCACCCCCGTCCACGTCTCGCACCGCCCGGAGGCCGGCGGTCCCCGTGTGTTCAGGGCGAGGGTGGCGCTCCGCCGCGCCATCACATTTATGCCGCCGCTGCCCCATGAGAACGGATGGAGAAACTCGTCCGCCGCGGGGACCCCGTTCGCTTTCGCAAATGGCTTGAGGAGGCAGGTCCCGACCCGGAGTTCGCGGACACCCTGGACCGCATCGTGAAGGAGTCGCGGGAGGGTCTTCGCCTGAAGGACGCCCGGTGAACCGCTTTGGTCTGCCTGGACACGACGTTTCTGGCGGACCTCCTCCGTGAGCGGGCGGAGGCGCGGCGGGTTCTGGACGATTTGGAGCGGGCCGGCAGGGCATACGCCACGACCGTCATCAGCATCGGGGAGTTGGTCCGCGGCGCATGGGCGCAGCCTCAGCATGCCCGCAGGCTGGCCGTCATCGGGAAACTTGTCCAGGAGATCGTGGTCTGGGAGGTCAATCTGGCCGCGGCCTACCAGTACGGTCAACTCAAAGCCGAACTCCAGAGGGCGGGCCGGTCGGTCGGCGATCGGGACCTGCTGATCGCGTCCACCGCCCTCGCCTACGGCGAGAGCCGCATCGTGACCCGGGATGTGCGGGATTTCAGCCGCATCCCGGGCGTCGAGGTCGTGTCCTACTGAGGGAGCCGCCCATCCGCAATCCGCAATCCCCTTCACGACCGGCTCACCCCCGTCCACGTCTCGACCTGCCCGGGGGCCGGCGGCCCGCTCTGACCCACTGCGAGCTCGGCGGGGCCGAAAAACTTAAGCGCCCCCGGGTAATACCTCCAAGTAATGATTGCAGGTGCCACGTCGGTTACCCGGAAGGGCCAAGTAACCCTCCCGAAGGCGGTGCGGGACCTGCTCCGCGTTTCCGGGGGCGACAAGGTCCTGTTCGAGGTCCGCGGGGGCGAGGTCGTCCTCCGCCCCGGCGGCAGGGAGTCGGTGGTGGACATCCTGCTCCGCAGCGGGCCGTGGCCGTGGAAGGCCGTCGAGTTCCAGCGGAAATTGCGGAAGGAATGGAAACTGTAGCGCTGGATACCAGCCTCTTCCTCTCTGTCGCCAACCGGGAGCGTGGGTGGGAGTCCTGCCGCAGGGTCTTGGAGCGGATCGAGGAGGGCGGGCTGCAGGCCGTCCTTTCGACCGTGGTCCTGGCCGAGCTGTCGGTGGGCTACTTTCGGACGGGCCGGCTCCAGGAGAAAACCGCTCTCTTCGCTCGAATCACCGCTCCTCCCGGCTACCGGGTGGTTCCGGTCACAGCAGCCATCGCGGACCGGGGCGGGGAGATTCGGGCCAAGACGGGGCTCGCCCTCCCCGACGCGCTCATCCTGGCCACCGCCCTGGAGGCGGGGGCGGGGGTCCTCCTCACCGACGACCGGGAGTTCAAAAACGCGGGCAGGACGCTCCGGGTGGTCTCCCCTCGGGATTTCAGGTAGCCTTTTCCCGGCCGGGAGTGTGAAAGGGGCGACGAGCCGCGCGAGGACTCTCACGACTGGCTCACCCCCGTCCACGTCTCGTACTGCCCGGGGACCAGCGGCCCGCGCGAGTTCACCGCGAGCTCGGCGCTCCGCAGGGTCGTGTTGACCCCCAGCCCGCGGATGCCCGCGCTCGCGTTCCACATGGTCTGGGTCTGGAACCCGAACCAGTTGTTCCCGTAGTCGAGGAGCGCCCGGCCCCACGGCCCGCGGCCCGTGGTCCAGTCCACGGTCAGCTCGGCCCGCCAGATGTAGGAGATGCCCTGGGACTCGTTCTTCCCGAGGAGGGTGACGGAGGCGTTGACGAGGTCGGTCCCCATCTGGCGGAGGAGGTCGCTCTGCCGGAGCCACGCCTTGTAGGTGGCGATGGCGCCCTGCTGGACCCAGTAGCGGTCGGCCCAGTAGGTGGAGAGCTTGCCCTCCCAGTCCCCGGCGTTCTGGAGGGCTGTGAGGAAGCGGGAGAGCTCCTCCAGGACGTGGGTCCGGAACTCGGTGGTGCGCCGCTTGTAGGTGACGATGGAGTCGTTGACCTCCTTCATCCACCACGAGGCGTTCTCCTTCGAGTCCTTGCGGAAGACGTAGGTGACGTCGCGCGCGTAGGCCGGGCGGAGGGTCGAGTCGGTGGTGATGGAGACGTCGGACGAGAGCCCCAAACTCGACACCCCCTCCCACGAGCGGCTCGACTGCTGGCCGGTGGAGTAGGGGTCGGAGGTCCGGACGCCGAGGAGTTTCTTCTCGCCGCCGTAGTCCCACCGGCTCAGGTTGCCGCTGTTCGGGGAGGTCCCCGCGTGGCCCTGCTGGAACATGGGCGTGTCGCCGACCCACACCACCCGGCCGCCGCGCCGCAGGTAGTCCGCGAGCAGGGAGTCGTTGCCCGCCATGTTGATGTCGGGGGTCCGGAAGGGCGAGCCGGTGACGTTTCCGGTCCCGAGTTCGCCCGCGTGGACCTCGACGGTCAGGTTGAACGTCGAGACGTTCCAGAGGTCGCGGAGACGCGCATCGGCCGGGTTGCCGGTGAGGTCCCAGCCGCAGGAGGTCCCGGGCGAGCAGTCCCAGATGCGGACGAAGCCCGAGTCGGGGAAGACCGGGTTGTAGTTCCGGAAGAAGGCCGAGACGTTGGTGAGGAGGGTCCCCGGGCCGGAGGTCGGGTAGGAGTCGGTCCTCGGGTGGTAGGCGAGGGGCGTGGTCCCGGGCGGGAGGGCGGGCCGGACCGGCCGGATGCCGACGGTCCCGGGCCACCCGGGGCCGGAGATGGTCAGTTCGGCCGCAGCGTTGCCGGTCGCCTCGCACTGCCGGTAGGTGATGGTGTGGAGACCGCGGACGAGGGCGATGGTCCCGGTGCGAGTGTTGGTGTCGCCCGTGCAGGAGGCCGCCCCGGAGAACAGGCCGTTGGCGTCCGTGACGATTGTGGAGTCCACCCTCACCGCGCGGGAGTCGTCCCCGGTGGAGGTGAACGTCACCGTCCCGTTCACCGGCTGGTAGAAGGTCCCGGTCCACTCGGAGGCCCAGTTGTCCAAGTTGGTGATTCTCCGGTCGGGGGTCCCGGCCCCGGGCCGGAGCCTGTGGATGGTAGTGTCATACTGGGTGGCCCCGCTGCCCCCGTCGCCCGGCCCGCAGTTGGTGTTCCACTGGGGGCAGTTCCTCCAGAACCAGAAGTCGAGGGCGTTGTCGCTGTGGGTGGCCGTGGGGGCGGAGCTGTAAACGCCCGAGTTGAAGAAGTTCCAGTATTTCCCGACGAAGTTGGAGTCCTTCAGCACGTAGGAGACGGGCCGGGCGCTCCCCCAGCCCTGGGTCAGGCCCCACGTGGTCGCGGCGGGGGTCGTCACCGCGGAGAAGTTGTACGGCGGGTCGGTGAAGCAGTCGGCGGTGTCCGGCGTCCCGTTGGAGTTCCTGCAGTTGACGCCGAGAATCTTCTCCTGGGCGATGGTGCCCCAGGCGACCTTCGTGCCGTCGGAGCGGCCCTGATAGTAGAACGGGATGTCGCCGACCCACACCACCCGGCCGCCGGCGGCCAGGTAGCGGGCGATGGTGTTGTTCACCGTCAGGTTCTCGCACACGGTGTCGGGGCAGACGTCCTGGCTGAAGACCGCCACGCTCCCCCGGGCCTTGTCCCGGGCGGTCGCGTTCCGCATCCAGTAGGCCAACTGGGTGGCGTCGTATCGGACGAAGGTGCGGCCGCAGGGGGCGCTGGGCCCCGTCTGGTTGGTGCAGGAGACGCCCGTGGGGTTCCGCGGGTCGTTCGCGGGGCTCGCGGCACCGGTCTGGTTGAGGAAGTTCGCGATGCTCAGGTTCCTCGGGGCGCCGATCCACGAGGTCGGGTACTTGGTGTCGTAGTAGACGACCGCGTTCGGCAGCGGGGTGTCGCAGACGGTGTCGGGGCAGACGTCCTTCAGCATCACAATCACGCTGTCGGTGCCGTTGTTCCGCATCGCGGTCGCCAGGTCGGCGGCGGTGGTGAGGTTGGCGAAGGCCGCCCCGCAGGGGTTGCCGACGTTCAGGTAGTTCCTCACGTTGATGCGGAAGGCCTTGGTGGTCCACGACTCGGGGTAGTTGTCCTCGCCGAAGTAGTAGGCCTTCTTCGCCGAGGAGGACAGGCCGTTGCAGGCCAGGGTGGCGAGGTCCCCCAGTTCGGCGCCGTTCGGGGAGGTGGGGGGCACCATGTCCCACATCCGGACGAACCCGGCGGCGGTGGCGTTCGGCAGCGCGAAGGGGGCCTGCTCCCCGACCTTCCCGGCGAGGGTGATGAGGTTCCGGTAGGTCGAAATGGTCCCCTTGGCGTAGTCGTCCCGGAGGGAGTCGAGGCTGGAGTTCCCGGCCTCAGAGCGGATGTTGTAGGAGCGGCCGAACGCCCCGCCGAAGGAGCCCCAGTAGTCCGGGAAGCGGGTGGACATGGTGTTGTAGATGTCCTGGATGGCCGCCTTGGAGGCGATGGCGTAGAGGGCGTTGAGGGCCCCGGACCAGCCATAGACGATGCCGAAGAAGGACTGGGCGCTCCGGTTGTACTGGGCCGGGTCGCGGGTGTAGAGATACGAGTTGCCGATGATTTGGCAGTTGCTGGTGGGGTTGCAGGTGGGGAAGCCGCCGGTCAGGTTCCACATGAGTTGGGCCGCGGACGTCCCTCCGCGCTCGTAGTAGTCGAGCTGGATGTCGTGGAGGGCCGCCTCGAGGTAGCCGCTCCAGCCGCCGCACTGGGTCGTGCCCGAGGCGGTGTCGGTCCACTGGTCCACGAGTTTCACGCCGTCCACGGAGAGGCGGAAGCCGTCGTTGGCGCACACCGTCAGGTTCCAGTTCCTCGACGTGGGGACCTGCAGTTTTCCGGTCCACCGGACGGAGAAGCTGTCCGCGCCCAGGCCGGTCCCGGGGGACCCGGTGCCCCAGTTGAAGTCCACGACCGGGTCGTTCCGGTAGAGGGTCAGTCGGCCGTCCTCGAAGGGGTCGATGTCGACGCGCTTCCACGCGAAGAAGTCGCTGCCCCCCGCCGTGGACATGGGGTTGGTGCATCCCCACGTCTCCGCGGTGCTGGTGAAGGGGGCGTAGTTCGACGTCCCGCTCAGGTCCTGGTTGTTGATGGAGCCGAGGGTGGTGCTGTCCGAAGCGGGCCACCAGCCCGGCTGGGCGGTCGCGTAGAACCACCTCTCGCTCTTGCTGCAGTCGTAGTTCTTGGTGGCGCAGTTGGGGTTCCCGGTGAAGTCCTGCGTGCACCCCGGAATCTGGGGGGCGGTCCCGGAGAGGGTGACGTGGTAGTTGGCGTCGTTGTCCGACCTCTGGATGCGGAACCTCGCCCCGACCTTGAGGGCGGAGTCGAACCCCGCGTTGCCGCCCGCGTTGCGGATCTGGCAGGTGAGCAGGACGGGGCCCGGCCCGAGGGCGTTGGACACGTCGGACTGGTTGTCCCACTGGTCGGTGTAGGTGTTGTCCGCGTCGCTGAAGATGGCGCGCGTGGCGCTGAGGGCGTTGATGGCGAGGGTGCTCCCGGAGCCGTTGGTCAGGCGGCACGCCGCCCCGTCGTCCGACGCGACGTAGAGCGTCCCGGCGATGGCGGAGGTGTTGTAGTAGGCGCCCCACAGGCCGCTGATTTGGTTGACGGGGTCCAGGAGGTATCGGAGGCCCAGGGTGCCGTTGGCCTTCTGGAAGAGGTTCAGCCGCGAGTATTCCTGCATGCTGGTGTTGGCCCTCGCGCTGGGCAGGAAGACCGCCGGGAACCGGACGGAGCGCTCGGCCTGGAACTTGACGTAGCCCAGGAGGAACGAGAGGAGGTCGCTGGTGAAGGTCTGCAACTGCGACTCGTCCTGGACCCGGAGGGAGGTGATGAGGTAATTCAGGCCGCTCCGGGCCTGGGGGTCGCCGAGGATGCTGTCGAGGTTGCTGGCGAGGGCCGCGCCGGCGCTGCCGATTTGCCCCGGCGTCGCCGAGACCTTGATGGGGCCCGCCATCACGCCTCCGCCCCCGATGTTCACGAAATACTGGAAGGAGCGGAGGGCCCACATCTCGCGGGCCCAGTAGCGGTCGTAGGTGATGTTCTTCTGCGTGATGGGGAGGGCGTTGATTTGGTCCATCACGTTCTTGACCGCCTCGGTGGCGTGCCGCAGGAAGACGATGCCCTCGTTGGTGGTGGCCGACGGGTCGGGCAGGGCGCTGGGCAGCTGCTGGAGGGAGAGCCCGAGGGCCTTGAAGAGGCCGCCCAGGGCCCGGGTGGTCACCTCGTGCTGCTCCCGGACGACGGCGGGGTCGATGCCGTAGGCCAGCGGGTCGCCGGAGTCCACGCCGTTGGGGTTGGTCCCGCACCGGAAGTTCTGCCGGCCGATCTGGGTGTGGTAGACCCCGGTCTGACCCGAGCAGCCGTCCTCGTCCCCGAAGTAGCGGCTCAGGTTCTGGGCGATGGCCTTGGCGATGGCGATGTTCTGCGCGGGGGTGAACGACTCGTAGATGGTGTTGAAGAGGGCGAATATCCACCGGCCGGCCCCCGCGGCCTTGAAGGTGTAGTCGTAGGGGTAGGGCGGGTAGTAGCGCTCCTTGGGGATGGACTGGCAGCAGGTCCCGCTCAGGTTCCACTGGAGGTCCACGCGGGCGGGCCCCGAGTCGTCGTAATATTCGACGAGGAAGTCGTGGAGCCCGGCCGACATGTCGAGGGCGGTGGTGCTGCAGGCGAACGGGGACTGGGGAGTGGACCACTGCGCGGGCGTCGAGCGCTTGTTGCCGTCAATGGTGAGGTTGATGCCGCCGTCCCAGCAATACTGGATGGTGTAGTTCCGGGCCGACAGGACGTTCAGCTTGAAGGTCCACCGGGCGGAGAAGCCGTCGGAGGGGAGGACGCTCGGGTCGGGGGAGCCCGAGCCCCAGTCGAACGACGCGTTGTCGTCGGTCCGGAAGGCATAGACCGGCTCCGGGAAGGGGTTGCCCGCGCAGGAGGTCCCGCAGTTGTAGTATTCCGCCTTCGCCCCGCGGAGGTTGAACATCAGGTCGGCCCAGTCCCCGAGCCACCGGGCCCCGAAGGTCTGGAGCTTGGTCTTGGTGGTCTGGAAGTCGAGGCGCTGCTCGGGGGCGAGCCGGAAGTCCTGGTCGGCGGCGTCGAAGCGGGCCCGCAGGTAGAGGGGGACGTAGTCGGTGATGGTCTGGGCGAACTGCTGCCGGACGACGGGGTCCACGTTCCGGCCGTAGTTCAGGGCGTAGGTGAGCCCGTTCACGGCCCCCTGGGGGTCGCCCGCCAGGTCGGCAGCCCTCTCGACCCGGAGCCGGGTCAGGTTGTAGAAGGCGCCGGTGGGGCCGAAGTCGATGTTGTTCAGAATCTTCAGGCCCAACTTGTAGAGGAAGAGGCTGTAGCCCTCCTTCTCGTAATAGTAGCGGTCGCGGCACCGCTGGGCGCTGGCGGTGCCGTCGTTGCACGAGAAGCGGCCGGCGGGCTGGCCGTTGATGACGACCTGCTGAACGTTGTCGAAGTAGTAGTCGTTGTTGCCGGGGAACGCCAGCGAGTCGCTCTGCTGGCGGCCCGGGTCGGTTCCCGGCTTCGTGCTGAGGGTGCTCTCCTGGAAGAGGGAGTTGTCGTAGAGGAGCCGGGTCGGGCGGACCCGGTAGTAGTCGAGCCACTGCGTGAGGAATCGGACGAGTTCCGTCGAAACGTCGGACACCGTCGGCTCCTCGCCAACGGCCGGGACCGCGTTCTGCCCGTAGCGGGTCATCGCCCAGTAGGACTTGTAGGCGTAGCCGATGGTCTCCAGCAGGGTGTCGGCGAGGTTCTTGTATGTTTCGTCGTTCACATACTGGAGGCGGCAGAGCAGGTAGTTGTAGCCCGTGTCGATGCTGGAGGACCCCGCGTCCTGCTTGACGGGGTTGCCCGAGTCGATGAGCCCGAAGAACGCGTCGGGCCGGAACTGGAACGGGGCGTTGGCGTTGTCGGTGTATGCGGTCCCGTCGTGGTTGTGATAGTCATCGACGTTGTCGTTGTTGTTGGAGGAGGCGGTGTGGGTCGAGCGCTGGTAAATCCAGTTCCCGCAGCCGCCCGTCTGGCCCCGGGAGACCCCCATGTAGTCCACCCAGCCGGGGTTCCCGTAGTTGGAGATTGCGACCCACCGCGTCTTCTCCTCCAGGCTGGCGTTGAACTTGTCCTGGGGCATGCGGGCGAGGTAGGTGTTGAAGAGTTTCAGGAACCAGTAGGTGAAGCCCCACTTGGCCTCCGCGTTGGACTTGATGAGGGCGGGGTTGAGGTCGTTGAACTGCTTCTGCATGAGGTTGTATTGCTGGAGGCCCTGGGTCACCAGGTCCAGGGTGGCAGTCAGGAATCCGACGGTGGACTTGTTGTTGGCGTCCGGGTTCACCCCCCAGTCCTCGCGCAGCGAGGGGGTGTTGGGGTCGTCCCAGGCCTGCTGGCTGGTGCAGGAGGGGCTGGGCCCGCCGGCAACGTCCATGCAGCGGGCGGTCTGGACACCCTTCAGCGGGTTGAACGCCCGGGCCATCTGCTCGTTCAGGACGACCCCGCCGAAGAACTTGAAGTCCCGGCCGTTCTCGAGGTTGGCCATGAGGGCGTCGGTCCACGCCTTGGGGTCGGCGCCGATGAGCCCCTTGATGAAGTAGTTGAATCCGTTGGAGCCGTTCGACGGACCGATGGCCTTGGCGTAGTTCAGGGTGATGTTCCGGAACATCGCCTCCGTGTTGGGCCGGGTCCCGGCGTCGTTGACCCGCAGGAACCACTGGTCCCGTTTGTCCTGGATGAGGTAGGAGGCCGCGGGCAGGGTCAGGGCGGCCCCGTCCCGGGCGGGCGGGCGGAGGTCCCCGGCCGACGGATAGACGCAGCCCGCCGCGTCCACGCCGAGGCTGGCGGGGTCGCCGGAGGCCTGGTTGGCGTTGATGGTGGTCCGGATGAGGTTCCAGAAGATGCCGGCGGGGTTCGACGGGGGATTGATGACGATTCCCGAGGTCGAGCAGGCGCTCCCACCCACCTCCTGGTAGCGCGGGTTCGCGGGCTCTCCGAAAACCTTCAGGAACTGGGTCCCGAGCGCGGTGATGGAGGTGGGGCCGCCGTCGCTCGGGTAGGTCTCCGAGAAGTTGCCGAGGTCGTCCATGAAGTTGCCGAGGAACCGGTTCCAGGAGGTCACGCTCCGGTTCACGTAGTCGCCGAGGCTGGTGATGGACTTGCAGGTGGTCCACGAGTCGCACCCGTCCACCGTGTTCGCAATCCAGAGCTTGATCCCGATGCTCGCCTCGGGGGTGGGGGTGTCCCCGAGGGTGGGAATGCAGGAAAAGTGGGTGTTCTGGGTGATGAAGCCAAGGAAGCCGTGGTTGGTGTTCTTGGACGGGACGCACGCCGCGGCGTTGGCGTTCTGCCCGAACGCGAAGACGTTCTTGTCGTCGAGCCAGAGCCCCACGGTCCACCAGAAGGTGTCCGCGCTCTGGGTCGCGTCGCCGCGGAAGGAGGCGGCGCCGAAGAGGAACTTGGCCCACCGGCCCTGCATGAACTGGCAGTCGTTCAGGCCGCCGACCAGGGCGCTGTGGGTCCCGTCGATGCTCGGCGGCTGGGCGGTCCAGCAGTTGCCCGGGACGCGGGCGTCGGTGTCGGAGTCGGAGCCGGAGTAGGGCCCCACGGTTCCGGTGGAGGAGCAGCCGTTGCCGGAGCTCGCTCCGGCGTATCCGCGCCCGAAGTCGGTGTCGTAGTCCCCGGCGGCGTCGTTGCTCCCGCGGTTGTAGCAGGGCGACAGGTCAATGTAGCCGTCCCCGTTCAGGTCCTGGCTCGGGCTGTGGGCGAGGTTGTCCCCCTGCTGGTTCCACTGGGCGAGCCGGAAGGAGCCCGCGGTGCCGCTCCCGTCGCCCGCGCTGTTCTCGGCGGCGCAGTTGTTCTCGCTCCAGCACCCGAGGAAGGCGGTCTGCGCGAGGGCCCCCTCGCCCCAGGCGCCCGAGACCGGGAACCTCCCGTAGTATCCGCCGCTGGAGGCCCGCTTGCCCAGTTTGACCGTGTACCACAGCTTCCCGGGCTCGTCGGCCTGGTCGCCGTCATACTCGGCGTTGTCCTCGTCGTGGTCGCCGTTCGAGGCCTCGCCGTTGCCCTTGACGGACGTGTAGCCGGTGGGGTTGGGCAGGTAGGTGTAGTAGGCCCGGCCGCGGAGATAGACCTCGGGGTCGTTGTTCACGAGGTAAACCTTGGTGTAGTCGCTGGGCTGCCCCGCCTCGCTGCACCGGACCCACCAGCCGGTCATGTAGTTGATGCCGTTGACGGGCGGGGTGGTGACCCAGTTGGTGGCGACCCTGCCGGCGGCGGGGTCCAGGTCGCCGCCGCCCCCGTCCGTGACTGTGGCGATGGGGAACTCGGGTTGGAGCCGGTTCTGGTCCTGGGCGGCGAAGGTGATGGTCCCTCCGGAGGTGCTGGTGCAGTCCAGGGAGACGGTGGCGCCGTAGGCGAAGGAGGCCCCGTATCGCGGGGTCTTGGGCGACCCGGCCTTGATGAAGACGGGGTCGTCGAAGGTGAGGGCGAACTTCTCGCTCCCCCCGGCGCCCGGGGTCAGTTGGACCACAAGCCGGAAGAGGAGCTCGAAGCCGCGGCTCGTCGCCGCCTTGCTGTTGAGGAAGGTGGCCAGGGGCATGGCGTCGTAGCAGCGCTCCGGGTATCCGAAGCCCTGGCCGAGGGAGATGTCGGGGGTCCCGTTGGCGCACACCTCGCTGAAGGTGCGGTTGCGGCTCGCCTCCATGCGGGGGCTGGCCTTGGCCGAGCCGCCCCTCATCCCGCACGCGCCGGGGAAGTCCCAGGACCCGGTGGTGGAATTCCAGCTCAGGTTGCCGGTGGAGTTGTCCGCGCGGGAGTCCCAGACGTCGAGGTAGTCGCAGCCGTTCCAGCCGCCCAGGCCCCCGTTGGTGATGCCCGGGGCGGCGTTGCCGCGGGACTGGTCGCCCCGGATCTTGTAGTAGAGGCCGGTGTCGAGGTCGCGGATGAACCCGTAGAGGACCGCGCGGCTCCCCTCGTCGAAGTCGCCGGCGTCCACCGTGTAGTCGAGGGCGAGGTCGGCCGAGTAGATGACGAGGTTCCGGGGCACGTAGTCGTCGAGGTTGAAGGCGTAGCGGACGGTGGAGGTGGCGGTGGAGTTCCTGCCGGAGGTGACGTTGCCGGTGTCCTTCACGCAGACCGCCCAGTAGGGACGGCCCGCCCCGCGGGGGCCCAGGCCGTCCTGGCGCACCGCGCTGTAGATGCCGCCCACGTTCCCGTGGCCGGTCTCCCAGTTGAAGTCGGAGCAGGCGTCGGGGTTCCCGGTCGCGTTGGGCGCGCGGCCCTTCCCCTCGGCGTCGCCGTTGCAGAGGTAGCCGTCGCGCGCTCCGCCCAGGCAGTCGGAGGTGGCCGGAGATGCAATCCCGGGCGCGCTCCAGTCAATGGTGGCGTTCACCAGGGTCTGGTTGGTCTGCTTGATGAAGCCCGCCGCGCCGGGGGTCGCCGCCGCAAGAAGAACGGCCGTGACGGACGCGAAAAAGAGAATCGCGCGCGCCCGGGGAAGGCGCGAAATCGCGACGGAATCGCGACGGGGTGGCGAACCGCGCGCGCCCGCAAAACGCGCGGGGTCGCGGTGAAATCGCGAATTCCGCGCCTGCCAACGGGCGTGGTTCGCAACGTTGCTGAAAGAAAAGAAGGAGAAGGAAGAAACTCGGGCGACGAAGGAGATAAGGAGGAGTCTAATAAACGCGAGTCTCACAACGAAATTGTCTGTCAAAAACGACCGAAAAATCGGATTTTTCAACCCGGAAGATGGCGAAAGGGGGGCACTTGGCCCCCCTTCAGCCACCCCGGACCACCACCCCAGACGGTGGAGTCTTCGCGATGTGGAGGGCGCCCTCGACCCGGCCGTAGCACGTGAGGCAGAGGGAGTCGAACGAGCCGACCCGGAGTTCGCCGCAGCGGGGACACCGCGGGGAGAGCCTCATGGATGGCCCCCGTTGGCGACGGCCGCGGCCGCAGGCTCTTCTCCCGGCCCCGAGCCCGGGGATTCGCGTTGTACGGGCTCGGGGCCCTTTCCGTTGCCGTTCGTGAGCGCCTTCAGTTTCTGCGTGAGGTAGAACTCCTCCCCGTAGAGGACGCCGAAGTGGTTCTGCCCCCGACCGAGGAGCGCCTTCAGGTTCTTGGCCTCGATGAGCCGGGGCTGGAGGCCCTTCAGGCCGGCCCCCGCCCAGAGAGGCTGGAGGGCCTGGCCGTGGCCGTTCCTCTTCTGGACCACGAAGTAGAGGGTCGGCCCCTCCCGGGACTCCCGGTGGAGGACCGCGAGGAGGGGAATCGCCTGCACCGCCTTGGCGATGAGACCGCCGACGGCCAGGCGCTCCGCGGAGGGGAGGTGCGAGAGGGCGGCCCGGCCCTTCCGGAGCTCCTCCAGTTCGAGGTGCTTCCGGACCACCGGGTTGCCCAGGTTCAGCCGGTAGTAGTGCTTCCACTTCTCCCGCCGGTGGGCCAGGAGGCCCCACCCCTGCAATTTCTGGAGGGCGAAGTAGGTCGGCTTGTAGGACTTCCGGGTGAGGGCCTGAATCTCCTGAATTGTGAATTCGCATTCGGGACGGGCCACGAAAACCGAGAGGAAGCCGTTCCCGGCCTGGACCGCGAAGTCGCCGCTCGGGTAGGCAATCTTCAGTTTCTCGCGGAGGAAGTAGTCGGTCCCGGCGAGGGGAACCGAGCCGTTCAAGTAAGGCACCAGGGCCCGGAACTCGGCCGGGGTCTGGACGCGGACCCGGATGCCCGCCGCGCGGGCCTTGGAGGCGAGTTTCGAGAGGCGCGGGGCGAACTCCGGCTCCGTCACCACGAAGACCAACTCGACCTCTTGGGCGGAGACGTGCTCTCCATTGCCGTTGGAGGTGGCAGGGGGAGGCGGGGGGGACGTCGGAGCCACCTTGCGACTGTCGTCGCAAGTGGTGCCTTGCGAAAGGCAAGGCACCATCCCCACGGGGCCCTTTCCGTCGCGCGCATCGCTGGGCGCGAGGCGCGCGGGGGCAACGAAGTTGCCACCGTCCCCCCCGTTGGAGGTTCCGTTGCCGTTCGGACCTGCCGAACCCGCCGTGGCGGGAAGGGCAGGAGCGTGAGTCGCGGGCGCGGGGCCGTGCCCGTTCAGCAGGAACGCCGTGAGCAGCGGAGTCGCGGCCGCCCCCTCCTCGAGGAGGGCCAGGATGTGCCCCTGGAGGGGATGACCGGTGAGGTAGGCCGAGCAGCGGGCCACCTCGGCGAGTTCCAGGTGCTTCTGGACCACGGGGTGGGCGGGATTGAGCCGGAAGAGGTGGCGCCACCCCGCCCGCCGCCGCATGAGGAGGCCGTCGCGGGTGAGCCCCTTGAGGCGGGTGTAGAGAGTGGCGTAGCTGAGTTGGGTCTGCTTCAGGACGTCCTGGAGGGAGGTCTCCCGGGTCGCCGAGAAGTAGGAGAGAACGCTCTTGTCAACCTTGTCACGGCCGGGGCTGACGATTTTTTCGAGGTTCTCGTCTGTATGATTTTGCAGAACTGCCTGTTTTATAATAAGGCTGAAATCGCCCCCGCCTGTAACCCCACCTCCCAAACCTTCCCTGGGGCGTGGCTTGGGAAGCGCGCCCGCCATTCAGGCGGCCTCCCCGGCCACTGGCGTCATGGGCGGTCAGGCTATCGCTGCCACCACCGGCGGGGTTTCCGCCTTCATTCTCGACCTCTCGAGGTAGAGGAACTCCACCCCGAAGATGGGCACGGCGGCCTCCACGGCGCGCCGGTGCTCGGTCCGAAGCATCTGCCGGAAGACCTCGACGGTGGCCACGGCGGGGCGGAACTGGACCCCCGCGGCCTGGCCCGCCTCGGCGCACCGCGCCCGGATTCGCTCGCGGTGGCCGTCCCATTGCGGAATCACGAAGAGCAGTTCCACGGCCCGGTCATCCTGCCGGAGAAGGAAGGCGGAGAAGAGGGGAATCTCCTGGCGGACCCTCTCCACCAGCCCCTCGAGGGCGCGGAGACGGGCCGCATCCATGGACTTGAGTATCTCCTCGCGCCGCCGGAGTTCGAGGAGTTCAACAGTCTTCTGGACCGAGGGACTCTCCAGGTTCACCACGAAAACGTGCTTCCGCCCCTCCTCCCGCATCTGGAGGCAGCCGTCCTGGACCAGCTCCATGAGGGCGTAGTATGTCGGTTTGTAGGAGGAGGAGGCGAGTTCCATGACGTCGCGGATGGTGTACTCGCGGAAGAGGTCTTGCCCGCACACAAGCGCGAGGATTTCGTTTTTGTCCATGGTTTTTTGCCCTGTGTTCCACCTCTCTATTCCGCTTTGGAATGATGGGGAGGTGGGGGATTTTACTTGGTTCCCACGCCCCAAGTATTGTTCCCCCATGGAATAGTAACCCCACAAAGTATTTAAATTTATCGTCGCACCTGTGCCGCATTTCGGTTTCACTATTCCAATGGAGAATAGATTGTTGGTTGGTTCTGACGTGATAGGATTTATCGGACTAAATCTTAAAATGAGAGGAGCGCGCGAGTTATGGAGATGGGGGGATTCTCCCTTCGCGCGGGCGTGGCGATTCTTCTCTCGGCCCTGTTCGTGCTCCCGGCCGCCGGGGCCACCATTCCCGAGTTGGCGGAGAAGAAACTGGACGCCCAATTCTCCACCCTGGGCGCTCTCCAGTCCCTCGTTGACCTCTTCATGGGGCGGGACCCGACGCAAGGGACGGCCAACACCGCCACCACCCGGTGGAGCTACTTCATCTCGAACGCCTACAACCTCTCCAGCATCCTCGTGACCAACACCATCAGCGGCGCGGGCGGGGCCGACGCCTACAACTACCTCTTCGGGGCCATGGCCGACCCCGCCAGGTGCGCGGGCTGCCAGTGGTCCATTGCCACGGGGCTCGCGGCCCTCGGGAACAACAGCACCTACATCTTCGGGGACACCACAGGCACCCCCCCGGGGCGGGCCGCCCTCTGGAGGAATTACAGCACCTACCTGGGCGCCACCGACGCCGCCAACGCCACCCGGAACGTCTCCCGCCTAGTCCAGTTCGACACCAGCCTCCTCCGGGACGTGGTGATCATCTACACCGAGAACCTGAATCAGACCTACAAGATTCTGGGAATCTGAATTCTGTCCCTGGAACCTGAATTCACGGAGCGTTGCGCCAGAAGAGCGCGTATGCCTCCGCCGCCCTCTGAAAGAGGTAGGAGGCCCCTGTGGCCCACTGCTCCGGCGCGTTGTTGTAGGCCTGGGAGGTCTGGAGGGCCTCGATGGCCGCAGAGGTCATGAAGCCGCGACCACCGACGCCCGGCGACCCGTAGTAGTTGGTGGCGTTGGCGGCGACGCCGCCGAGGACGGCTTGGACCTTGGCCGAGACGACGGGGTCCCAGGCCGCCGCCCGGAATCCGTCCGTGAGGGCGTCCATGGCCCACTTCCAGCCGACGTAGAAGGAGCGCACCCCCTCCCAGAGGGTCGTGGTGATGTAGGCGGAGCCCTGGGCTCCGATGCCGGCGAGGACCTCGCCGATGACGCGCATGATGTAGCCCTGGCGCTCGTAGCCCACGGCCCCGATGTCCTGGGTGGTCGGCACTCAAGCCACCTCCGACTCGGCCATCCCACGCCTTGCCATCTCAGGAGGTAGGCGGTCTGAGGATAAGCGTTTACGGTCTATCGGATGGAGGCATAGCGGGCCTCGCCGGCGGCCGCCTCCTCCACGCCACGAAGACAATCAAAGAGGATGCCGCTGCGCCTGCGACGAGAGCGAGGAGAGTTGTATTATCCATGCGCCCGGTTGTCGTATCCATGCGAATCTCTCCAAAACCGGGAAGCGCGACCATCACTTTCCCTTCGACAGCGAGGGTCTGGAGAGGGCTCCATCTGCAGGCCGATGCGCTGCCCCGTGGGCAGAACACGGGCCTCCCCGACCCCTCCAGGAAAAGGAAGATGCGCGCCACCCCGCTCGCGTTGGCCCGGCTCCAGAAGGAGAGGGAGCCATCGGCCCCGGGCTCCACGATAAGAGTGAAGTTGCGGATGTCCGAGGACGCAGAGAGCCGGACCGCGCGGAGGAAGTTGCGCTCGAAGAATTCGATGGCGCTTCCGCCCGCGGAGACGGAGAGGAAGACCGGGCCGCTGGGATTGCCCGGGGGTTCCCCGGGCGCGACGGGGAGCCCTCCAATCGAGTGGTTGCGGACCCGCCCCGCGGCCGCCGGCAGGAGGGCGCAGCCGGAGGAATCGGTGCGCGCTCCGGCCCCGTCCATGACGACGGGGATGGACTCCCGGGACGAGTTCGGGATGGCCCGGCCGCGGCTGTTGCGGATGGAGAGGACGCACTCCTCCGCCCACTCTCCAGACCGGCCGAAGAGCAATAGGCCCGAGTTCTCGTATGAGCCCGACAGCAGCACGGTGCCGTCCGTCGGGGTCCCGTTCACGGCCAGCCGCAGGAGCCCGGGGAGCCGCGACACCACGGAGAGGTTGGCGCGGCCCGCGGTGGCGGTCGCCTGGGAGCCCGCGAGGGGAGCGCCGAGGGAGTCCACCAGTTCGACCTGCGCTCCATCGGAGAGGCCCGAGGCCTCGACGACCCCCACCCACCCCTCCCAGCGG
>CAZANW010000016.1:0-32478 GCA_964486625.1 uncultured Halobacteria archaeon | reverse complement strand
CCCGCGCGACGGGGCATGGAGAGCGCGAGTGGAGCGGCAACAAGCGCGCGGCCCGACAAGTGACCCCAAGGGGGGTGTAGCATGGACCTGAAGCCCGGCATCAGGGTCATCTCCCGCGAGCGCATCGTCAGCGGGACCGACATCGACCAGTTCGCCTCCTGGACATGGGCCGTGAACCCCATCTTCCTCAGCGACGAGGCCGCCAAGGCGAAGGGGCTCCAGGGCCGGGTGGCGCCCGGCTTCATGCTGGTCTCTCTGCTCTTCGGCCTCCTCTACAACACCGGGCTCTTCGAGCGGACCATCGCGCTCCTGGAGATTCACTCCAAGTTCGTCCAGCCGGTCCACCCGGGGCAGGGAATCCGGGCGACGGCGGAGGCCGCGGAGGTCAAGACCTTGAAGGACGGGCGGCGCATCGTGCGCTGGAGGGTGGAGTGCGAGAACGTGGCGCTGAAGCGGAAAGCGTGGGAGGGGGAACTGGTCCTGATGTATGAAGGAGCAGGCCCGGGATAACTATATTATGGGCCCGCTCCGGAAACCGGACTTGCCATGACCGAACTGGGGAAGCGCATCCGCATGGAGCGCATCATCAACCGCAAGGACGGGAACACGGTCATCGTCCCCATGGACCACGGGACCTCCATGGGCCCCATCCGGGGCCTGGAGTCCATGCCCCGCATGGTGGACGCCGTGGCGGACGGGGGCGCCGACGCGGTCCTGGTCCACAAGGGCATCGCGCGGGCGGGCCACCGGGGCTACGGCCGGGACGTGGGCCTCATCATCCACATCACCGCCTCCACGACCCTCGCCCCCGACCCCCTGAACAAGGTCCAGGTCGCCACCGTCCAGGAGGTCGTGAAGATGGGGGCCGACGCCATCTCGGTCCACGTCAACGTGGGGGCCGCGGAGGAGCCCCGGATGCTCCGCGAACTCGGGGAGGTCTCCCGCGAGTGCATGGAGTGGGGGATGCCGCTGGTGGCGATGATGTACCCCCGGGGCAGGAAAATCAAGTCCGAGCACGACCCCGCCCACGTGAAGCACGTGGCCCGCCTCGGCGCGGAGTTGGGCGCCGACATCATCAAGACCCCCTACACCGGCGACCCCGACACCTTCGCGGAAGCGGTGAAGGGGTGCCCGGTCCCCATCGTGATTGCCGGAGGCCCGAAGGCCGACTCCGACACCGGGGTCCTGGAGATGGTGCGGGACGCCATGGAGGCGGGGGCGAAGGGGGCCTCCATCGGCCGCAACGTCTTCCAGCACGCCGACCCGACCGGGATGACGCGGGCCATCGCGCGAGTGGTCCACGGGAACGCGACGGTTAAAGAGGCGCTCAAAGAGATCAAGAAAAAGTGAGCGCAGAACCCGTGACCCCGGCCGCCGAGAGTCGCCCGGAACCCACCCGAACCCCCTTGATTGCGATGGGCGGCATCCTCGCCGCCACCCTCTTCGGGGCCCTCGCCATGACCCTCCCGGTCCGCCAGGCGCCCCCGGAGGTCCTCCAGCCCCTCCAGGCCTTCCCGAACGCCTCCGACGTGTCGAACATCGGATGGATTGTCGCCATCCTGCTCGGCTTCACCCTCCTCTTCCTCGTCCTCATCCGGCTCGAGTGGAAGGTATCCTTCCGGGCGGTCCTCCTCGGGACCATCGGCCTCATCCTGTGGACCGGCCTGCGCCTGGTCCTCGGGGAGGTCCCGGGCCTCGCCGCCGCGGCGGTCCTCACCCTGCTCCTCGCCTACCACCCCGAGTGGTATGTCGTGGACGGGGTCATGCTCCCGGTGGCGGCCTTCGCGGCCTGGCTCTTCGGCATCAGCCTGGTGGTCCCCCTCGTCCTCGGCCTCCTGGCGGCCCTCGCCGTTTACGATTTCATCGCGGTCTACCGGACCGGCCACATGGTCTCCCTGGCCGAGGGCATTCTCGATCTCAAGGTGCCCATCCTCTTCGTCCTGCCCCGGAGGCGAGGCTTCTCCTTCCGGAGGCAGACCAAGATCATCGGCGGCGAGGAGGCGTTCTACATGGGCCTCGGGGACGCCATCATCCCCGGCATCCTCGCCGTCACAGCGAACATGCCCAACGTGAACCCGTCCTTTGCCGCGCTGCCCGCCCTCGGAGGGTTCGCCACCATCCCGGCTCTCGGCGCCGTCCTCGGGACCCTCGCCGGATTCGCCCTCCTCAGCCGCTACGTGGGCCGCGGCAAGCCCCACGCGGGGCTGCCGTTTCTGAACAGCGGCGCCATCGCGGGGTTCCTCGCCGGTGCGGCCGCCGCGGGTGTAAGGCCGTGGTGAAGCCGCGTCCGACCCTCCGGGGACGTGTCCCCGCCCCGCTTCACCGGGCATTCGTCCGGAACTTCCCCCTCTGCTGCGTGGATGTCGTGGTCCGCCACCGGGGGCGGGTCCTGCTGGTGCGGCGGGAGGAGCCGCCCTCCAAGGGGTTGTGGTGGTTCCTGGGGGGCCGGCTTCTCAAGAACGAGCGTCTCGGCGAAGCGGCCAAGCGCATCGCCCGGACGGAGGCCGGCCTCGGCGTCGATGCGGTCCGGACCATCGGATTCTACGAGGTCTGGTTCCCCACGGGCCCCGCGCCGCACCTGGCCGACGGATACCACAACCTCCTCGCCGCCATTCTGGTCCGCCCCCGGGGGGAGGTCCGGGTCCGGCCCGACTCCACGATGTCCGCCACCCGGTGGGTCGGGCGCGCCGAGCCCGGGCTCGACCCCTACGTGCGCCGCGTGCTGCGGGACGCGCGGGTGTTCCGGGGGAGCCGCCCGGTCCCGGACGCGCGCGTCTGGTCGGACCGGGGGCGCTTCCCGCCCGGTTGACCCGGCCGGAGCATTTCACCCCGTTGCCGACGGGACGATGGGGTTTGCGAATCGACCGCAATCAGAGCAGCCACTCCACCACTTTTTCCAGTTCCGGCCGGCTCCGCCTCTCCCTCAAATAGACCGCGTAGGCCTGGATGGCCTCCTCGCGCGTGAGTTTTCCGAGGGCCCGGAGGGCCACCGCCCGCCGGACGAGGGCGAGGGGGTCGCCCGGGCGCCCCGCCGAGCGGACGAACTGGTCGAGGGCGTCCACGCCCGCGGTGGACTTCGCGGCCTCCCGGACCGCCTCGCCGAGGGCGCCGAGGGGGAGCCGGGCGAAGTCGGGAAACCTTCCGGCCTCCGGCGGCGCCACGATTCCGACGGGGGCCCCGATGCGGACGTAGAGGCGGTCGAGCAGCGGCCCTGGGCGGGCGGTCCGGAGCATCGTATAGTGGTCGTATGATTTCTGGGCGGGCTCGCCGACGCGGAACGAGCGCGAGTGGTGCCGGGAGGATGCGAGGCTCCTGGCCTGCCCCAGTTCCATCTCGGGAGGATGGGGGCGAGGACCGGAAGAAACAAGAACGGGGGGCCGGAGAGTCGCCATTGGGACTCCGCCACCCGGACCCATATAGTCTTTCTCAGATTGATTTCGATTCCCCTCTGAGCGGCTTCATAATCCTCCCCCAGCCGAGGGCCGCGGCCGCGCTTCCGAGGGCGAGGGCGAGGGTCACGTCCCGCACGAAACCGGTGTCCCGCGCCGGGATGCGCGGGTAGATTCCGAGCCCGTAGTCGAGGGCCCAGTCGAGGAGATACCACCCGAGGGCCCACGGGAGGGCGCGGGCCGACGGGCGGAGGAGGAACGCCTCGGCCACCATCCCGAGGTGGAGCCAGTAGAGGGCCTCGCTCAGCGCGGCCCGGCCGGGGGCGTAGAACTCCGCGGCGTAAAACTTCAGGACGAAGGCGGTCCAGAGGCCGACCTTGACGAGGCCGATGAATGCGAGGGTCTCAAGCAACGGGCTCTTCTTCCCCTTCCGGTCCAACCACAGCACCGCGGCCATGAGCGCCACGGCGAAGGGGCTGTCGGGGACCCAGAGCCAGAGGGAGGGCGGGGTGTCGGCGAACTGGCCCGCGTAGTAGTAGAAGCCGAAGGCGACGCCGCCGAGGTTGGTGAGGAGAATCAGGAGGGCGGCGGTGCGGTTCTTGCGGAACCAGAAGAATGCTTTGAGGAAGCGGCGGGGGTTCATACTTACGATTGAAAATCGCAGATTGAAAAATGAAAAATGCAAAATTTTGCACGTTGCACTTTGCAATTTTCAATTTGCATTGTTCCGGTACCAAGTCGGAGCGCTTTAAAACTCCACCTTCCCCGCCCCGCAGATGCGGCTCATCCTCCCCGGCAACTCCGGCCTCGTCACGATGCACGACTCCCCCGGCTCCAGCGCCATCGAGACCCGCTCCACCTCGACTTCGAGGACGCACGCCTCCCCGGCCTTGGCCTCGGGGGCCTCGGCCCCGTTCTTCAGGATTTTCTTCACCGCGACGGGGTGGAACTGGAGCCCCGCCGCGAGGTGGAGACGCTGCTCAACCGAGACGGGCTCCTTGTAGAACGGGTCCACTTTCATCGCGACCTTGAACGCCTTCGCCTTCCGGACCGGGCTGTCGGCGCCGCACACCGTGTCGCCCCGGGAGATGTCGTGGTAGTGGATTCCCTTGAAGCCGATGGCGATGCGGTCCCCCGCGATGACCTCCGGCATGTCCTCGTTGTGGACCTGGATGGACTGGACCACGAGCTCCTTCTCCCACGGGAGGAGCGTCACCACGTCCCGCGGGTGGAGAGCGCCGCGCCTCACAGTCCCGGTGACCACCGTGAAGCCCGCCTTGGGCTCGATGGAGTGGTCGGCCCCCATCTTGAACGTCCCCTCCTTCGACCTCGGGATGTCGAGGGAGACGAGGTGGGCCGCCACGTCGGCGATTCCGACGCCGGCGACCGTGGAGGTCTCGAAGACCGGCGCGCCGGCGAAGGGGCCGCCTTTGAGGAGCGCCGCGGTCCGGGCCTTCAGTTTCTCCAGGTCGTCGAAGGTGGAGGAGTCGGACTTGGTGATGGCGACGGCCGCGCGGCTCACCCCGGCGGCGGCTGCCGCGATGAGCGCCTCGCCGGTCTGGACCTCGATGCCGCGCTCGGCCGAGACGCAGAGCAGGACCGCGTCCGCCATGTGGAGCGCGTTCATCAGGGGCCCCATCTTGTCCGCGTCCCCGGGGACGTCGACGAGGGTGACGTTGACGGTCCCGCTCTTGTAGGAGTAGAGGGCGATATCGGAGGCCATGCCCTTCCGCTGCTGGAGCTTCTCGACCAGGGCCGACTTGCCGGAGCGGAAGGCGCCGACCACGGCGATGTTGACGTTGCTCATTTCTTGGGGGAGCCGTAGGAGGGGGGAATATAAAGGATGTCGCGATGACTCGCGTTTGCCCTGCGGGTTTTTATCCAGGGGGGTGCATGGGGATTGGGCCCTCCACGAGGACCGGCCTTTGTTGCCGGTCCACTCGGAACTCTCTCGTCTCGTCGTCGCGGGCCTCGATCCCGCGTGCCTTCGGCACGCGTGGCAGTCAAAGGTTGAGGCCCGCGCCGGTCCTCTCGGAAACCCTCTCGTTTCGTCGGCAACGAGGGGTTTTTGCCTTGGCCCGACTCAATTTGGGGAGCCCTCCACGAGGACCGGCCCAAGATGGCGAAGCCTTCCGTGACGGCCGGGGCAACGGGAGGGCCACAGTCCCCGCAACGGTACCCGGGAGCAGCCGGACATTCCTGCGATGATTCCCGTGTATGCCCCGCGGGGATGCAGAGCCGGGCCGAGGGTTACCGGCCGGAGCGGCGCAGCTTCGTTGCGCCTCGGCGCTTCCTACGGACGCGCCGATCGCAAAGCAAGCGATGAACGCTGGAGTTCCGGCCCGGCCATATCCCTTTTCGCGGACCCTTCGAACGCCCTCCTGTATCGTCGGCAACGACTACGGTCGCCTACGTCTTTTCCGTCCGGAAGCCCTATCGGCGGCGGGGACATAGAAGGAGTGAGGCGCGGGTTCCGGGCCCGCCCCTCCCGAGCGGTCGTCCCGGTAAGTCCGGACCCTTGGACCCATCGGGGGTCTGACAAGGGACGCTGGTCTGGCGGGGCCACGCCCGCCCGGTTCCCCCGGGCCGGTTGCCCGGGGAGGCTCACAGGAACGCCAAGACCCGCCGTGCCAGCCGGGCCGCGTCGCCCGGGCGCTTCATGTGCAGGGGTGCGGGGTGGAGTCCCGCGGCTGGATCCGCGTCCCGCGGCTCCACGAGGAGCTCCGGCGGCGACCCGAGGCGGTCGGAGTAGAACTCGAGGACGCCTCGCGGGGAGACCGGGTAGCCGACTCCCCGGAGGAGTTTCCCCGCGGGCCCCGAGAAGGCCCGGCGGCCGACGATGGGCGAGACCGCGACCACCCGCTTGCCGCGCACGTGGCGCCCGAGGACCGCGAGGATGGGGCCGACGGAGGTCGCCGGGTTGCTCGGGCCGATGAGCAGGGCGTCGTGGGAGCGGAGGGCCCGCAGGACCTCCGGGGCCGGGCCCGAACCGCGGCCCAGCGCGTAGCGCACCCCGAGGACCCGCGGCCGCCCGCGCCGGACCACCCAGAACTCCTGGAAATGCATCTCGCCCTCCGGCGTCCGGATGAGCGTCGCCACCGGGCCGTCGCTGGCAGGGAGGACCGTCGCCCGCACGCCCATCCTCCGCGCCAGGGCCGCCGTGGCCTCCGTCAGGGTCCGCCCCGCGCGCACCATCTCGCTCCGGGCGATGTGGGCCGCCCGGTCGAGGTCCCCCAGGGCGAGGGGCTCGCGCCAGCCCAGTTCCGCCAGTTGGCGGTGGGTGGCGAAGGTGTCGCCCCGCACGCCCCACATCCGCCGGGGGTCGATGCGCCCCGAGAGCGTGTAGAGCACGGAGTCGATGTCGGGGCAGACCAGGTTTCCGGAAATCCAGAGGTCCTCGCCGGTGTTGGCGACGACCGTGATGTCGCGCTCCGGGACGAGCCGCCGGAGGCCCAGCAGGAGTTTCGGGGTCCCGGTGCCGCCGGACAGGACTAGCACCTTCATTTCGCGTCGCCTATTTCAGCCAGCCGTCTTTCACCATCAGTTCCGCGTTCAGCACGCTCGCCCCGGCGGCCCCGCGAATCGTGTTGTGGCCGAGGCAGATGAACCGGAGCCACTTCCCCTTGAGGGCCGCGCGGCCGAGGGTGGTGACCATGCCTTTTCCGGCATCCCGGTCGAGGCGGGGTTGGGGCCGGTTCTCCTCCTCCCGGACGATGAGCGGGCGCTCGGGCGCCGTGGGAGTGCCGACGGACTTCATCTCCCGCCACGCCTCGACGACCTCCTCCAGTTTCGGCGTCTTCGAGAAGCGGACGAATACCGCCTCGGTGTGGCCGTCGAGGACCGGGACCCGGTGGCACGACGCCGCCACCTCGAAGGGCGCGTCCTCGATGCGGCCCCCTTTGAGGGCGCCGAGAATCTTGCGCGGCTCGCTCTCCACCTTCGCCTCCTCGCCCCCGATGTGGGGAACCACGTTGTCCGTGATGGCCATGCTCGGGACGCCGTCGTAGCCCGCACCGCTCACCGCCTGCATCGAGGCGGCGTGGACCTCCTGGATTCCGAAGGGGCGGAGGGGCGCGAGGGCCATGGCGAGGAAGACCGTGGTGCAGTTGGGGTTCGTGACCAGCGCGCCCTTCCACTTCCTCTTTTTGCGCTGGGTGGAAAGGAGCCCCAGGTGGTCGGGGTTGATTTCCGGGATGAGGAGGGGCACATCGGGCTCCATGCGGAACGCGGATGCGTTGCTGCAGACCGCGCGGCCCGCCGCCGCGAACTTCGGCTCGACCTCCCGGGCGACGTCGGCGGGGAGGGCGGAGAAGACGACGTCGGCGTCCACGTCGGTGCGGTCCACCGGCTGGACCTCGAGGTTGCCGAACTCCGCGGGCATCTCCCAGTCAATCACCCACTTGGCGGCCCGGAGGTAGGTCTTGCCGGCGGAGCGCTCGCTCGCGGCGACCCCCGTCACCTCGAACCAGGGGTGGCGCCAGAGGGACTGGAGGAAGCGCTGGCCGACGAGGCCGGTGGCTCCAAGGACGTGGACCTTCGTCTTTCGCACCATGGGGACGGGTAGGGGGGGCGCCCCTTTATACGGTTTTAGCCAGGCCTCACCATTTCAGCACCCGGCCGTGCCCCGCCAGCAGGTCCACAATCTCCCCCCACGAGAGCAGCTTCGCCCCCGGGGGCCGGACCCCCCGCGCCTCGCAGTCGTCGCGGGCGGCGTAGAGGGGGAAGCCCGCGGGCGGGGTGGCGCGCACCCCCTCCTGCAGGAGCAGGAAGGAGACCTCATGTTGCGCCTTTTGCCGGAGCGCGGTGGCGAAGGGGAGGTCGTCAGGGGCGGAAATGACGTGAAGGACCTTCACCACGATTGGAGCACCTCCGCGTCAGCAAGCAGGAACGCGATTGCATCCCGGTCGGCGGTCTCCGCCCCCGGCGCGACGACCCCGTGCCGCGCGCACGCCTCCCTCTCCGCCACCAGCCGGACGCCGAGTTCCCGGAGGGTCTCGACGTGCTCCCGGAGTCCAAGGGATTCGACGGCCTCGGGCTTCGGGGAAGCGAGGGCGAGGACCCCGTCCCCGAGGAGGACCACCGTAACGCGGTTGCCGTCGGCGAGGGTCATCCCCACGGCGACCCGCAGGGCCTCGGAGGTCCAGCCGGAGGCGACGGGCGGCTGCCGGACCAAGAAGACGACGTTCCGTGTCCTGGTCTTGGGTTTCATGAACTAACGCCCTTTCTGCAACCGTTGTTCGATATTCCTCCGGCCAGCCAATCGCCGTTCGGGGGATTCGACAGCTCGCGCACGCTCGGCGGCACACGCATCCGCAGGAGGTGTGTGTTTGCGGCGAAGCCGCAAGGCGCCGGTCAGCGCCAATATGCGACGAGCGCGGAGCGAAGCTACGCGCGAGGAGCGGCGCTGGCGAGGGCGAGCGAAGCGAGCCCGAGCACCGGCGCCGAGCGCGCGGCCCGTCGAGAATCCTCGAACTACCTTTCCGAGATGTTTCGATAAATTATTTCTCGCCATGGTCAGAAGTGGAGGAAGTGGTCGCAGCCGTTCACCAAGAGGGCGTGGTCATACTGGCTGGAGAATCTCACGCCTTCGACCTTCGGGATGCCCAGGGCCTCCCGGTTCACGCTGCACGCCTGGATGGAGACCTTTCCGCGCAGTTCCAGGAACTTCGGGTCGAGGAGGTTGTAGAGCCCCTCCTCCATCAGGAAAATCTCGACCGTGTGCCCCTTCGCAGCGGCCTCCGCGGCCAGCACCCGGGCTGTCCTGGCCCCTTCGTCCATGGGCGAGCGGGTGAGGAGGATGCCGAGCCTCATCCGTGCGAGGCCGCCAGGGAGCAGGTGTTCTGGTAGTTCTCCGCCTTCAGCTCCCTCAGGAGCGGCGCGTCGCCGCAGGCGGGGCAGGCGGGGTTCCGGCGGATTTTCAACTCGGTGAACGTCATCCGGAGGGCGTCCACCAGCAGCAGCCGGCCCACGAGGAGGTCGCCCTTCCCCAGCAGGAAGCGCATCGCCTCGCCCGCCTGGATGGAGGCCACGATGCCGGGGATGGCCCCGAGGACCCCCGCCTCCTGGCAGGTGGGCACGGTCCCGGCGGGCGGGGCCTCGGGGAAGATGCACCGGTAGCAGGGCCCCCTGCCCGGGACCACGCTCGTCACCTGCCCCTCGAACCGGAGGATTGCCCCGTGGGAGAAGGGCTTGCGCTCCAGGAGGGCGGCGTCGTTCACCAAGTAGCGGGTCGCGAAGTTGTCGGAGCCGTCCACGATGAAATCGTAGTTGCGGAAGATTTTCCGCGCGTTCTCCGCCGAGAGGGCCTCCTCGTAGACCGCGGTCTTCACGTCGGGGTTCAGCCGGGCGACGAACTCGGCGGCCGACCGGGCCTTCGACTTGCCCACGTTGCCCGCGTGAATCGTCTGCCGCTGGAGGTTCGAGAGGTCCACCTTGTCGTAGTCCATGATGCCGAGGGTCCCGACCCCCGCGGCCGCGAGGAACTGGATGACGGGGCTCCCGAGGCCCCCGGCGCCGACGCAGAGGACCCTTCCCTTGAGGAGCCGCTCCTGCCCCTTGCCGCCGACCTCGGGCATGACCATCTGGCGGGAGTAGCGGACAATCTGCTCGTCGGTGAACGGGTAGGCCATGGGGGCCCTTTTCCCGCATGCGGCCTATTAAACCCGCTCCAGATTGGGGAAACACTTTGAAACCTCTCGCGGTGTTGGAGGATGCTCGACCTCCTCCGGGTCTTCCTCGGCGCCGCGGTCCTCCTCTACGCCGCCGGCTCCGACCTCCGGTCCCGCCGGGTCCCGAACCGGACCTGGCTCGTTCCCATCGGGGCGGGGCTCGCCCTCGACATCCCCGAGGGGCTGGCGGGGGGCGCGCCCTTCCTCCTGGACGCTCTCGTCTCGGCGGGCTTCATGGTGCCCCTCGCGCTCCTCGCCTACTACTCCCGGGGGTTCGGGGGCGCGGACGCCAAGGCGCTCATCGCCCTCTCCGTCCTCATCCCCCGCTGGCCGGCCTGGGCCCCCTTTCCGCTCGGAGGGGTGCCCCTTCTGCCGCCCCTCAGCGTCTTCACCTTCGCCGTCCTCTCCAATGCGCTGCTGGCGGGGCTCGCGGCGCCCCCGGCCCTCCTGCTGCGCAACATCCTGCGGGGGGAGCGCGGGCGCTACATGTGGCTCGGCACTCGCGTCCCGCTCCAACGCCTCGACCCGGTTCGGATGAAACTCCTCGGCGACCCGACGGGGGCCCTCGGGCCCCGGTTCGGCGGGCGGGAACTGACGCCGGAACGGATGGACCTTCTCCGCGCCCGCCTGCCGCCCGACGCCCGGGTTTGGGTCACTCCCAAATTGCCGTTCATGGTCCCCCTGGCGGCGGGGTTCGGGGCGGCCCTGCTCCTCGGCAACCTCCTGGTGGCGGCTTTGGTCGCACTCCGATAACGCTTTGACCCCGTCCCGGAGGAAGGGGGGTGATGTTTCCCGCCCTCGCCCGCGAGCTCCGCTCCCGCCGCCTCGGCGGCTATCTCATCTACTCCGCCAGCGAGGCCGACGCCGGCATGCACTACGCCACGGGGTTCCTCGCACCCGACCCGTTCCTCTACCTCTGGAAGCGGGGGCGCTCCTCGGTCGTCGTCTCCCGGCTCGAGTTCGGCCGCGCCCGGAAGGAGGCGCGGGTCTCCGAGGTCCGGTGCATGGACGACTTCGACTGGGCATCGCTCGCCCGCAGGAATCCCGAAGACGCGACGGCGGCATTCATCGCCAAGGTCCTCCGCCGCAAGGGGCTCCGGCGGGTTGGGGTTCCGCCCAACTTCCCCCTCGGCCTCGCCCTCGACCTCCGCCGCCGCGGTTTCGCCCTGGAGCCCCTCGATGCTCTCCGGCAGGACCGGACCCTCAAGAGCCCGGCCGAGGTAGCGGCCATGAAGCGCGTCCAACGCGCCACCGAGGAGGGGATGGCACTGGCGCGGCGGATGCTGCGGAAGCGCACCACCGCCGACAAAATCCGGACCGCCGTGGACACCCTGCTCCTCCGGCGGGGCTGCGAGCCCGGCCACCTGATTGTCGCCCCGGGGCGCGGGAGCGCCGACCCCCACTGGGCCGGGAGCGGCTCCATCCGCCCCGGAGACCCCGTAGTGTGCGACTTCTTCCCGCGCTCGCTCTCCACCCGCTACTTCGCCGACATGACCCGCACCTTCATCCCCGGTCGTCCATCCCCGCGGCTGCGGGAAATGCACGACCTGGTCCTCCGGGCCCAGAAGGCCGCTTTGGCCGAGGTCCGCGCCGGGGCTCCCTGCCGCTCCCCCCACCGGGCGGCGGTGGAGGTGTTCAAGGAGGCAGGGGTCGAGAAACTCTACATCCACTCGACGGGCCACGGCGTCGGGCTCGAGATTCACGAGCCCCCGCGGCTCGCCGACAACGACTCCCGCCTCCGGGCGGGCCAGGTGGTGACTGTCGAGCCGGGGCTCTACGACCCGCGGGTGGGGGGGGTGCGGCTGGAGGACATGGCCCTGGTGAAGCGGGGCGGGCGGTGCGCGAACCTGACCCGGTTCGACAAGAGGTGGCAAGTATGATGGCGCCGGCAAGCCAAAGTGCAAAATGCAAAGTTCAAAAGTCAAAATCTTGCATTTTTCATTTTGCATTTTTCATTTTGCATTCCGGACATGGTCACTAAGTTCGAAGTGCTCCGGCGTCCCCCGGAGGAGGTCCCGCCGGAGGAGCGCCTGGAGAAGCACCGCAGGGCGGGCAAGATTCTCCGCCAAATCCGGGACGAGGCGGCCGCGAAAATCAAACCGGGGGTCCGGCTCGTCGAGATTGCGGAGTTCGTCGAGGGCCGCATCCGGGAGGCGGGGGCCGAGCCCGCGTTCCCCTGCAACATCTCCCGGAACCACGAGGCGGCCCACTACACCCCGAAGGCGGGGGACCCGCTGGTCTTCGGCGAGGACCTGGTGAAACTCGACGTCGGCGCCCAGGTGGACGGCTTCATCGCCGACACGGCGGTGACTGTGGACCTGTCGGGGAGGCACGGCCCCATCGTCGAGGCGGCCCGGAAGGGGCTGGAGGCCGCCATCGCCGCCATGCGCGCGGGGGTCTCGACCGCCGAGATTGGCGCGGCCATCGAGGCGGCCATCTCCGAATTCGACGGCGTGAAGCCGGTGGGGAACCTCACGGGCCACGGCCTCGAGCGCTACACCCAGCACGCGCCCCCCTCCATCCCCAACCGGGTGACGCCGGGCGGCCCCCGGCTGCGGGCGGGGCAGACCGTCGCCATCGAGCCCTTCGCCACCACCGGCGCGGGACGGGTCAAAGACGGCCCCGCGGTGGAGATTGTGATGCTCACGGGGGAGAAGCCCGTCCGGCTCCCCCAGGGGAGGGCGGTCCAGGCGGAACTGCGGAGGTTCCGCGGGCTCCCCGTGGCCAAGCGGTGGCTGAAGTCGCCGCAGGTGGAACTCGGGCTCCGGCAACTGAAGGGCGCGGGGGTCCTCTACGAATATCCGGTCCTGGTGGAAGTGTCGGGGGCGCCGGTCGCGCAGTTCGAGCACTCGGTCATCGTGACGGAGGACGGCTGCGAGGTATTCACGTAATCACTCTTTTTTGCCGCTCTTGACGCTCTCGAACAGCGCGGACGCCTCGGCCGTGGTCGCGTCCTCGTGGATGATGGCGCGCAGGGCCCGAATCATCGCCACCGGGTGGGGGTTCTGCCAGATGTTCCGCCCCAGGTTCACGCCGATGGCGCCCTTCCGGATGCCGTCGTGGACGAACTCGAACACCTCCTTCTCGGAGTCCGTCTTGGGCCCGCCGGCCATCACCACCGGGACCGGGCAGCCGTTGACCACCTTCTCGAAGTTTTCGCACCAGTAGGTCTTGACCACGCGCGCGCCGAGCTCGGCGGCAATCCTGCAGGCGAGGGCGAGGTAGCGGGCGTCCCGCTTCTCCAGTTCCTTGCCCACGGCGGTGACCGCCATCACCGGCATCCCGCACTCCTCGCCTTCGTCCACGAGATTCGAGAGGTTCAGAAGGGTCTGCTTCTCGTACCGGGTGCCCACGAAGATGGAGAGGCCCACCGCGGCCGCGTTCAGGCGGACCGCCTCCCGCATGGAGGTGGTGATTCCCTCGTCGGCCAGGTCCTCCCCGACCATGCTGGTGCCGCCCGACACCCGGAGGATGAAGGGCACACTCCCCCCGGGGGGGATGGAGGAGCGCAGCACCCCCCTCGTCACGAAGAGGGCGTCGCAGTGGGGGAGCAGGGGCTTGACGGTCTCGCCCGGCTTCTCCAGTTTCGTGGTCGGGCCCTGGAAGTAGCCATGGTCAATCGCCAGGAACAGGCAGCGGCCGTCCGGCTTGATGACCTGCGCCAAGCGGTTCTTCATTCCCCAGTCCATCCCCGCGAGACTTTCCGGGTCGATTTAAACCTTCTTCCTATTTCTCGGGCCGGACGACCAGATACCCCTTCTGAATCAACCACTGGTGGAACTCCCAGGTGGTGTGCCGGCAGGCGGTTCTGCAAATTTGCCTTATCTTCTCGTATTCCGGGGAGCCTTTCTCGTGCTGGTTCAAATCCATCTGGACGGGGCACTTCACGTCGTTGCAGTATTCCCGAGGTTTGTAATCCGCATACCCGGCGATGGGCATGGAGGAACGGGAAGAGCCGGGCGTATATAACACTGGCGCATTCTTTTTTACCGGGGACGGAGAGTCCAACGATGACCGTCCTGGTCTGCACGGACTGCAAGCGGCAGTTCAAGTTCGGCCCCACCCAGGAGGTGACCGGGGGCTACCTCTGCGTGGAGTGCCTGGAGAAATTGTACCGGAAGTTGCAGGGCGAAACGGTGTAATCCCCGGAACATGACGAGGGGCGGGCTGGATGAACTGGTCTCCGTCAGCCGCCGAATCGGCCGCGACACCTCCCTCGTGACCCGGGGCGGGGGCAACACCTCCGCCAAGGTGGCCGAGAGGGACCCGCTGGGCCGGTTAGTGGAGGTGCTCCGGGTCAAGGGCAGCGGCTCCGACCTCCGGACCATCCGGGCCGAAGAGTTCGCGGGAATCCGGCTGAAGGAGGCGCAGGCCCTCCGGTCCCGCGGCGCGATGGAGGACGAGGAGATTGCGGAGGTCCTGGAGCGGCTCCGCGTGGAGCCCGGGCCGCGCCCCTCCATCGAGACCCTCCTCCACGCCTTCCTCCCGGGGCGGTTCGTGCTCCACACCCACGCCGACGCCGTCCTGATGCTCACCAACACCCCGGAGCCCCGGAAGCACGTGGCCGCCGCCCTGGGGGAAGACGCCGCCCTCGTGCCCTACCGGAGGCCGGGCTTCCTGCTGTCGAAAGAGGCCGCGTCCGCGGCCCGCCGGGCGCGGTGGGTCGTCCTGGAGAGGCACGGGCTGGTCACGCGGGGGGAGACGGGGCGCGATGCCCTCGCCGAGACCCGTCGCGCGGTGGACCGGGCGCTCGCCTACGTGCGGAAGCGGCAGCGGAAAGCTCCGCCGCCCCCCGCGCAGCCGCGGAGGAGGCTCTCCTCCATCGGGCCCGAACTGCGCGGCGCCCTCCTTGCGACCGCGTCGCAAGAGGGCTCCCGCGCGCGCGGCGTCCTTCACCTCGACTCCTCGCCCGATGTCCTGGCGTTCCTCTCGCGCCCCGATGCGCGGGGGATGGCCCTGCGGGGCCCCGTGACCCCCGACCATGTGATGCGCACGAAGCCCCGCCCGCTCTGGGTCGCATCCGCTCCGGAGGGGTTCCGCGATGCGGTGTTGGCCTACGAGCGCGACTACGCGGCATATTACCGACGCCACTCCAGGCGCAGCGCCGAGGCCCGGGATGTGGGGATGCACGATTCCGCGCCGCAGCTCGTCCTTGTTCCCGGCGCGGGGCTGGTGGCCCGCGGGAGGGACCGCGCCGCCGCGAGACTCGCCGCGGAGATTTTCCGCCACGCCATCTCGGTCATGGAGGGGGCCTCCGTCCTCGGGGGCTACGTCCCGCTGGGCGAGGCCGACCTGTTCGACGTGGACTACTGGCCCCTCGAACTCCGCAAACTGCGCCTGGCGGAGCCCGCGGGCGAACTGGGGGGCCGCATCGCCCTGGTGACCGGAGGCGCCAGCGGCATCGGCCGGGCCGTGGCCGGGCGGCTGGCCGCCGAGGGGGCCCATGTGGCGGTGGCGGATGTGGACCGACAGGGGGCAAAGGCCGCCGCTGCCGAAATCTGCGCCCGGACCCCCGACCGGGCCGTCGCTGTGGAGATGGACGTGGCCTCGGAGGAGTCGGTCCGGCGCGGCTTCGAGGCCTGCGTGGAAGCCTTCGGCGGACTCGACATCCTGGTCCCCAACGCGGGCGTCGCCCTCCCCTCACCCGTCGAGTCCGCGACCCTCGATTCGTGGGAGAGGTCCTTCGCCGTCAACGCCACCGGCGCCTTCCTCGCGGCCCGGGAGGGGCTCTCCATCATGAAGCGCCAGGGCCTCGGCGGCTCGATAGTCTTCGTCGCCTCCAAGAACGTCCCGGCCCCGGGGAGGGAGTTCGGCGCCTACAGCGCCTCCAAGGCGGCCGAAGCGCAACTGGCCCGGGTCCTCGCCATCGAGGCGGCCCCGCTGGGCATCCGGGTGAACCTGGTCCACCCCGACGCGGTGTTCCGGGGCTCGCGCCTCTGGAGCCGGGGGGTCCGGGAGGAGCGGGCCCGCGCCCACGGAGTCCCCGCGGGGCGGCTGGGGGAGTTCTACCGCCGGCGAAGCCTCCTCGGGGTCGAGGTGACCCCCGGGGACGTGGCCGAGGCGGTCTTCTGGCTCGCATCGGACCGGAGCGCGAAGACCACCGGGTGCGCCATCTCGGTGGACGGCGGGGTGAAAGAGGCCTTTCTCAGATAGTTGGGAAGGTTAATAGGGGGACACCGTTCCCCACTCCCCCCATGGGCTCCGTGAAACCCGTCGCCATCAAGTCCATCGCCCGGGCCCTCCTGAAGGAGTTCCCCGACCGCTTCACGGACGACTTGGAGGCGAACAAGAAGCAGGTCTCCCTCCTCACCACGGTCACCAGCAAGAACGTCCGGAACCGGGTCGCGGGCTACGTCACCATTCTCCACAAGCAGCAGGCCCGCAGGGCCGTCGCCGTCTGAACCGCCCGCGGGTTTAAGGCTCCAGACCTCGATTCATGGCGATGCCGCTTAACCGCCTGAAAGGCGCCATCCCCGCCCTCCTGACCCCCTTCCGGAGGGACGGAACCCTCGACGAGGAGGGGCTCCGCCGCAACATCGAGTTCACGGTCCGCGGGGGCTCCGCCGCCGTTTGCCCCTGCGGCACCACCGGCGAGTCGGCCACCTTGAGCCACGCCGAGCACAAGCGGGTCGTCGAACTCGCCATCGAGCACTCGCGGGCCCCCGTCGTGGCCGGGACCGGCTCCAACTCCACCGAGGAGGCCGTGGAACTCACCCGCCACGCCGCCGACGCGGGGGCCGAGGCCGCCCTCCTCATCACCCCCTACTACAACAAGCCCAACCGGCAGGGACTCATCGCCCACTTCGAGGAGGTCCACCGGGCCGCAGACATCCCGCTCCTCCTCTACAACATCCCGGGCCGGACGGCCCAGAACATCGAGCCGCCCCTCGTCGCGGAGATGGCCCGCCGCGGGCTCATCGCAGGGGTCAAGGAGGCCTCCGGGAGCCTGGCCCAGGTGTCGAAGGTGATTGAACTCGCGGGCCCCGATTTCCTCGTGCTGGCGGGCGACGACGCGCTGGCCCTCCCCATCCTCGCCCTCGGGGGACATGGGGTCATCTCGGTGGCCGCGAACCTCGTCCCGCGGAAAGTGGCCGACATGGTGGCCGCGGCCCTCCGGGGCGACTTCGCCCGGGCCCGGAGCCTCCACTACGAACTCGCGCCCCTCATCGAGGCGCTCTTCCTGGAGACCAACCCCGTCCCGGCGAAGCGCGCCGCCGAACTGATGGGGCTCGCCGCCGGCAAGCCCCGCCTGCCCCTGGCGCCCCTGGGGCCCGAGAACGAGGCGAGGCTGAAGGGGGTCCTGCGGAAAATGCGCCTCCTGAAAACGCGATGAGTGCCCTCCGCATCGCCGTCGCCGGCGCCCGGGGCCGCATGGGGTCGGCCCTCGTCGAATCCATTCTCCAGCAGCGCGATTTGGTTCTGGCAGCGGCCTTCGACATCCGGGACGCCGGGGTCCCGGCGGGCCCGGTCCGGGTCGAGGAGCCGTCGGACGCCGCACTCCGCGCCAGCCGGGCGGGGGTCCTGATTGACTTCACCGCTCCCGGGGGAGCCCTGGCGAGCGCCCGGATGGCGGCGGCGACAGGGACCGCCCTCGTCGTCGGGACCACCGGCTTCACCCCGGCCCAGGCCGCGGCCCTGCGGCGCACCGTCGGCCGCCGGGTCCCCGCCGTGGTGTCGAGCAACTTCTCCGTCGGGGTGAATGTCCTCTGGAGACTCGAAGAGGCCGCCCTCGACCTCCTGCGGGAGTACGACGTCGAAATTGTCGAGGCCCACCACCGGACCAAGAGGGACGCCCCCAGCGGGACCGCGAAGGAGATGGCCCGCATCGCGGCCGCGCGGGGGCGGGGAACGACCGTCCACTCGCTCCGCGCGGGCGACGTGGTCGGGGACCACACCCTCGTCCTCGCGGGCCCCGGGGAGCGGCTGGAACTGACCCACCGCGCCCACTCCCGGGCCGCGTTCGCCGCCGGGGCCCTGAGGGCCGCCCGGTGGGTGGTCCGCGCCCGGCCCGGGATTCACACGATGCAGGAAGTCCTCGGCCTGTAAAGTTTTTACACGACCACCGTTTTCGGGTTGGGATGGCCAAAGGCGAGAAGGTGAAAGGCAAGCGCGGGGCCGAGGGGGCCCGGAAGTCCTCTTCCCTGGCCCCCATCCTGCTGGTCGCGGTCCTCGTCCTCGCCGGCGCCCTCGTCATCCAGAGCCGGCCCGGCACGGTCACCGTCGGGCCCGGGAGCAACAACACCACCGGCAAATCCTACGCCAGCCTGGTGGGCCCCCTGAACTCGGAGCACACCCACTCCACCTGGGCCTTCCTGGTGGACGGCCAGGATGTGACCCAGAGGTATTTCGGGAAGGCCAAGTACCAGGTCCGTTCTCCCAACGTCCACATGGAGTCGGGCGACACCGACCTCCACAAGCACGCCACCGGGGTCACGATTGGCTCCTTCTTCGAGAGCCTGGGCGTCCTCTTCGAGCGCGACGCGGCCAGCGGCAACTGGCGCTTCCGGTGGGCCGCGGAGGGGCTCGACCTCATCGCCAACGCGACCCACGGGTTCCGCCTCTTCGTGAACGGCAAGGAGGACACCCGCCTGGGCTACTTCGAGCCCAAGGGGACCGCCGAGGCCCCCTCCACCTACACCTGGTGCCTCCAGTTCGGCCCCCTGAACGAGACCCCCTGCGCGACCTACACGCCCCGGGTGTGGCCGGTGGCGGGGTAAAATTCCAAGTTCAAAATCCTAAATCCTAAACAAATCCGAAATTCAAAGCACAAAATCCAAAACTTCCGTTTTGAATTTTGGATTTTAAGCATTTGAATTTGTTTAGGATTTAGAATTTAGTGCTTAGGATTTTTCATCCCCTTCCATCGCCCTCCTCCTGCACTCCTCCGCCTGCCCGAATTTTCGAGGAAAATTCGGGCGTTTAAGATTGAGATGGCGTAGAGAGTTTATCTCCCGCATTTTACTCTTCGTCCCCCGGTTTGGTCGGACCTTCTCCCATGGCTTTTTTCATGCATCGCTCCGCCTCCTCTTCGCGTCCCATGGCCCGGAACGCGCGCCCCTGGAGGAGCCACCCCCGGGCCCGCTTCGGGAACCTCTCGGCGGCCCGCCGGGCGGCCCCCAGCGCCTCCTCGGGCTGGCCGAGGCCGAGGAGGACCTCCGCCTCCCCGATGTGGGCGTCGTAGTAGGTGGGGCTCAGCGCCGCCGCCCGCCGGAAGAGGCCGAGGGCCTCCTCCGGCTGCTTCATCTCCACGAGGACCTGGCCCAGGAGGGTCATGGCCACGTTGTCCTTGGGGGAGAGGACCAGGACCCGCCGGAAGGCCGCCACCGCCTCCTCCCGGCGCCCGAGGTGGCGGAGGGCGATGGCGCGGTTGTGGTGGGCCGACGCGTCCCCGGGGTCGAGCTCCACGGCCCGCTCCAGCGCCCGGAGGGCCTGCTCGTAGCGCCTCCGGCCCAGGAGGGCGAAGCCCACGTGATACCACGCCTGGGCGTCCCCCGGCCGCGCCTTCAGGCGCCTCTCCAGTTCCTTGAGGTGCTCGTCGGGGTCCGGGGGCCGTTCCTCGGCGCCGCCCGCCGGGCCCGCTTTCCGCTCCATCTCCCGCGTTGGGGCCTCACGGGAGATATTTCATTCCCAAGCCCTTTCGCTCCCCATGGCTCTCCCCCGCCTCGCCATCGCGGCCGGCCTCTCGGCCGCAGGCATCGCCTTGGCCGCCCTCCTCCTCGTCCCATGGCTCACCTGCGACGCGGGAACCTTCGGCTTCGACGCAAACGTCAACTGCCGCATCGAGAGGCTCCGGACCGCCCCCGACGGGGCGCGCTTCGGCCAGGCCCTCGAAGGGCTCCGGCCCCTCCTCGACAACTCCACCTCCAGTTTCATCCTGGGCCGCGCCCGGGACGCGCTCCTTCTGGGGGAGTCGAAGGGCTACGACGGGCCCGCCCGGGAGGTGCGGGCGTGGATTGACGGCGTGTTCGCGGTGCGGTTGGCGGAGGCGCTCCGCTTCCGGGACGAGATGGAGCCCAAGGTCCTCGCCCTGCGGGTCCCGCTCGCCCCCGGGCTCCCGGTGGAGCGCTTCCCCGTCCGGGCCACCCTCGTCCTCTGGGAGGCCGGGGAGTCCGTCGCCACCTACACCGTCGAGCAGCGGGGCGGCGTCGTGACCCTCTCGAAGGGGGAGGGGGGCTTCCCGAATGTCTACGCCCTCCCCGCCGAGTTCCGGACCCTCTACGAGGCGGCGAAGGACGGCATCGGCCTCGACGACTGGAACGCCCTCATGGGGCTCGTCGGGAAGGTGGTCGTAGAACGATGAGTTCTCAATCACCCCCGCCGCCTTGGAGCCGCCGCGAGGCCCTGCTCCTCGCATTGCTCCTCGCCGCCTCCCTCGCCCTCCGCGTCGCGCTCTTCCCCATCCCCGGCTACGCCACCGACCTGAACTCCTTCGCCGCCTGGCACGCCGCGGCCGCCGCCGACCTCCCGGGATTCTACGACTCGGTCTGGAGCGACTACCCGCCCTTCAACATCCTCGTCTTCTCCCTCCTCGGGCGCGCCGAGGCGGCCGCGGGGCTCGGGCCCTTCGCCGCCCCGTTCGACGCCGCCCAAACGCTCTTTCTGAAGCTGCCCCAGAACCTCGTGGACCTGGGGGTGGTCGTCCTCCTCTACCACGGGCTGCGGTCGAAGGGGCCGAAGGTCGCCCTCGCCGGCGCCGCGGCCTACGCCTTCAACCCCGCGGCCCTCTTCAACCTGGCCGTGTGGGGCCAGTGGGACACCCTCTACACGGTTTTCATGGTCGCGTCGCTGATGGCCGCGCTGAGGAAGCGCTTCGAGGTCTCGGGGGTCCTCCTGGCCCTCGCGGTCCTCGCCAAGCCGCAGGGGGTCCTGGTGGCGCCGGTGATTGCCTACGCCGTCCTGCGGGAGGGGGGACTCAAGCGGGCGGTGACGTCGGGACTCGTCGCCGGGGCCGTGGTTCTCGCGGTCATTGCGCCTTTCCGCGGGGCCTCGAACCCGGTCGGATTCATCGCCGAGCGCTACGTCGGCGGCTACAACGTCTACAACGAGACGAGCCTCAACGCCTACAACCTCTGGGCCCTGGCGGGCATGCGGGTCAAGGAGGCGCAGGTTCCCGTTCTCGGAGCCTCCCCGCAGGCGTGGGGGTGGGCCGCCTTCCTCGCCATCGCGGGGCTCCTGGTGTGGCTCATGCACAAGCGATATGCGCGGGCCGCGGACCGGGACCGGCTCATGCTGCAGGTGGCCTTCCTCACGGTCTTCGCCTTCTTCATGGTCTCCACCCGAATCCACGAGCGCTATCTGTTCCCGGCCCTCGCCCTCCTTGTCCTCATGTGGCCCCGGGACCGCTTCCTCTACGTGGCCCTGACCGGCTCTTACCTTTTCAACCTCGCCTACGCCCTCCGCGCGCTGAACGGCGGCACCTCGGTCATCTCGGATTGGACCATCCCGCCCTTCGTGGCCCTGAACACCGGGCTCTTCGCGTGGGCCCTCTGGCGGTTCTGGAAAGGGGAGGGGCCCGCGCCCCGGGAGGCCCCGGCGCCGGGGTGAGCGATGGAACCAAAGAAGTGGCTGGTCCATCCGCGCGCGCCGCTGGCGATTGTTTCGGGCCTCACCGCCCTCTTTCTCATCGTCGGCCTCTGGAACCTCGGGGCCGGCGCCTTCCCGTCGAGCGGCTGGAGGGGGGACGGAGAGGCGGTCCTCGACCTCGGGAGCGTCCAGCGGGTGGACCGCGTCTTCTTCGCGGTGTGGGACCCCGAGCCGCTGAAGGCCGAGGTGTCCTGCGGCCAGCCGGGCGAATGGTCCTACAAGTCCACCGCTTCGGCGCAGGGCGACTACAAGCAGTGGGTCCCCTCCACGACCCAGTGCGACACCCGCTACCTCCGGCTCAACTTCAGCGACTCCCGGGCGACGGTCGCCGAGGTGGTCCCCGTCCGGGGGCTCGACGCGGTGCGGGTCTCCGGCGTGAGCGGGCCGCCGGGCGCCGAAAAACTCGCGGACGAGGCGGCCCTCGTCTCCGGCGCCCCCACCTACTTCGCGGGCGCCTACTTCGACGAGATTTACTTCATGCGGACCGCCGACGAGTATCTCCGGCGGGCCCCGCCCTTCTTCGAGTGGACCCACCCGCCTCTCGGGAAGGACCTGATTGCCCTCTCGATTCTCGTGGCGGGGAACGGCCCCTTCGGCTGGCGGCTCCTCGGGGTCCTGGCGGGCGCGGCGGCCATCCCGGCGGCGTTCCTGCTGGGGCGCAACCTGCTCGGGAACCGGCGCGCGGGCATCGTGGCCGCGGCGCTCGTCACGTTCGACTTCATGCACTTCACCCAGGCGCGGATTTCGACGGGAGAGATTTTCCTGTTCCTGTTCCTGACGGGGATGTGGGCCTTCTTCGCCAAGTGGTGGATGACGCCCTCAGAGATTCTCCCCGGAAGAGGCAACTCATTGAAGGGCAGCGAGCGCACAAGCGAGGCGGCCCCCAGCGCCATGATTGCGACGAGCGCCGAGCGAAGCGAGGCGCGAGGAGCGGCGCTGGCCCGAGCGAGCGAGGCCGGGGCCTTGCGACTTTGTCGCAAACACACGCCTCCTGCGGATGCGTGTGCCGCCGAGCGCGCGCGAGCTGTCGGAATCCTCAAAAATCCATTGTTCCTTGCGCTGCTCTTTTTCGGCCTCGCCCTCTCCGTCAAGGTCGTCGCCGTGAACTCGCTGGCGGCTCTCCTCCTCCTGGCCCTCGTGCGGGTGCGGCGCGAGCGCGACCTCTTCCGCGCCTCGGTCCGCCCGTTCCTCGCCGGCCTCGCTGCGGCCGGGGCGATTTACCTGGCGACCTACGCCCCCTACTACGCCTCGGGCCTCGGGCTCGGCGACGTCCTCTCGGAGCAGTGCTGCGGGCCGCGCTCCATCTGGGGATACCACTCCACCCTGGAAGCCCCCCACCCCTACGGCTCCCCGTGGTGGTCGTGGCCCCTTATCCTCCACCCGCTCTGGATGTATGGCGAGACCTTCGGCGACAAGGTCTCGACCATCGTCTCGATGGGGAACCCGGTGGTGTGGTGGGCGGGGCTGGCGTTCGTGGTCCTCGCCCTCTCCCGGGCGCGCAGGGAACGGGCGGCGCTCTTCATCGGCGTCGCCTGGCTCGTCCAGTGGGCCGCCCTCGCGCCCATCCCGCGAGTCCTCTTCATCTACCACTACTTCCCGAACGTCGCCCTGCTCGCCCTCGGGTGCGCGTGGGGTGTGGAGCGGGCGTGGGAAAAGGACCCGAAGCGGGGGCTCTGGCTCGCCGCGGCGCTCATCACGGCGGCGGCGGTCCTGTTCCTCGTTTTCTACCCGGTGATTTCGGGGACGCCGGTGGACTCCGGATACAAGGAGGCGCTGCGGTGGGTCAGGCTCGGGTTCCCGCTTTGGTGGACCAAGAACTACGGGCAGCCGGCGAACTGGGACTTCTGAGCGGGGCCCGGGGCGGGGGGCTTCGCGGCGGCGCGGACGGCCTACGGCGGGCGCGGGTTGACGACGAACTCCGCGGTTTTGTTCGAAGGCCGGTGCAGGAGCCGGAGTTGGGTGCCCGGACGAATCTCCGCCGGCGAGGTGTCGACCCGGACGGTCCCGCCGGAGGAGATGTTTCCGCCCTTGAATTGCCCGCCCCCCTCCACGCCTTTTCCATCCACGAAGACGCCGAGGTCGGTCAGGTTGAACTTCGCCTCTTCGTCGAATTTGGCGCCCAGATCGAACGACCGGTTGGTCACGTTGAAGACTGCGAGTCCCAGATGGCCCTGCGGCAGCCCGAGGGGCGCGGCGCCCTTGAGGAGGGACAGCGCCGTGTAGACCTTCCAGGTGGAGTTGATGTTCACGACCCGGCTCGTGCCGGGCGTGGCGGCGAAGCCGGGAAACGGGATGCAGTCGAGCGCCACCCGCTTCGCCTCCAGGACGCGGTATCCCGTCGCCTCGATGCGCCGGGCGAGGTCCGGGTCCTCGGTGGAGCCGTTCACCGAGCAGGAAACCAGCCCGGCGGTCTGGTTCCGGCCGGCCCGCTGGAACGAGTCGAACCTGCTTTTCCAGAAGTCGGCGGGGCTGACGTTGGGCGGGGTCAGCATGAGTTCGGACGCCCCCCGGTAGTCCCCGGCGAACAGTTTTCCGACGACCATGGACGCGGCATCCTCCCCGGAGGCGGGAGCCGGAGCGGCCGACGCGGCGGGGGACGGGGGGCCGGATGGCGCGCCGGAGGGCGACGTACATGCGCTCGCCAGCAGGAGGACGGCCACGGGCAGAATCACGCGCGCTGTCCGGAGACGGGCCATGGGAAAGGGCGGGTGGGCGGAACTCACGCCCCGCACCGGGCCCCCCCGCGCTGCATCGAGAGCCCCAGCTGCTTGAAGGGGCCGTCCACGTTCTGGAGCCAGCCGGAGGCGCTGGAGTAGTCGTAGCCCATCACCTGGTCCGGGGGGACTTGGTCCCAGTCGAGCCCCTTGGCGAACTTGAAGAGGAGGGCGGTCTCCATGTATTGCGAGGGGAACCAGAAGGCGTTGAACTGCCTCGCCACGGCGAACAGCTCCTGCTTGGAGAGCCCCTGGGAGGCGCCGAGGGTGAGGATGCCCAGCATGGCGGCCCCGTGGTTGCAGTCCGGGAAACTGGTCGGGTTATTGCAGCAGGGCCGGTAGACCCTCGGGGCCACCTCGTCCAGGACGGCCTGCTGCTCCGGGGTGAGCTTCACCAACTCAAACCGGTTGTAGTAGTTGCCCCCCGTCTCGTTTCCGAGGGTCCAGCCCCCCGTGGATGCGAAGTTGAAGATGGACCACTGGCCACCGGCCATGGGGCTCTTGTCGAGCACCGGGTTCTTGTTGGAGAGCCCGAGGGGCCAGAGGATGGTGACCATGAACCAGGAGGTGTTGGCGTCAATGGAGAGGGTCCCGTCGTAGTTGGGGTCGGTCAGGATGCGCCGCTGCTCGGGGGTGAGGTTGCCTACCGCCTGCTCGAACCTCCCGGCGTCGATGACGCCCAGTTCGACCAGTCGGGGGATGACGTTGGAGTTTCCCCAGCGGATGCGGGTCTGGAACCCCTGGGGCGGGAGCACTTTTTCCAGCACTCCCCTGGAGACTCCCTGGAGGGCCGAGGAGGCTGCGGACTGGTCCGAGTTCATGCTCTGGAGCAGCTGCAGGTAGACCTGCGACTGGACCTGGGGGGTGAACTCGGCCGCAGCCAGGGGCACGAAGAAGAGGAGCAGGAGGGCGATGGCCGCGCCCGGCAGGGCCAGGGTCCAGCGCCGGGGCGGGGGCGGCAGGGCGCATACGGCCGAGTCGCAGGTTCGCGAGAGTTTTCGGAGGCCCTTGAAAAGAACGAACCCGAACAGGGCCGCGCTCGCGGCCTTCAACTCCAGCCCCGCCAGGGGGAAGGCCGCGATGCCCGCCGAAACGCCGAAGAACGGGAGGAGGAAGGAGCCGCAGACGGGGCAGGCGGCCGCCAGGGCGCCGGCGAACGCTCCGCCTGCGCTCCCGCCGATGGCCGATGCTCTGCGCGCGGCGCGCGCCCGCAGGCCGTAGATGGTCACGGCCAGGGCCATGCCGAAGAGGACGGCGGCGGCGAGGGTGAGGCCGTGGTAGGCGTAGAGGTAGACCGGCTGGCCCGCGCTCATCTCGTTGAAGACCTGGAGGGTGGTGACCTGGCGGAGGAGCCAGTAGTAGAGCACGTAGAGGCCGAGGGCCCCCGCCGCGGCCACGAGAAGGTAGAAGGGCTGCCCGAAGACCCTCCGGATGGCGCCGGGGGGCGGCCGGGGAGGCTCGGGGCCGCCGAGCCAGGGCGGGAGCTCGGACTCGTAGGCGGGGGGCCGGGGGGCCGGGCCCCCGGGCCGCAGCGGCATTTCGGTTGCGCTGGGCTCGGGCATCATCCCGGTTCCGGCCTCCGCGGCGGTCTCCTCCGGGGACATCGCCTGCTGATTGGGACGCGGCCGTTTAAAACGTTATTCGATGTTTGTTTGAAGAATAAGCAGCCCGCGCCGCGCGGCTCCGGTCCGCCGCCCGGGGGGACCGGCCTCGCAAATTTCAAGTAGTGGGGGGCCGCTTCGGAGGAGTCCCATGGAGGCCGCCCGGGTCCGCAGCGCGTCCCGCAGGAGGCGGCCCCGGCCCGGGAATTTCCTCCGCGGCAGCGTCTTCACGGGAGCGATGCTGGGGTTGATGGCGGGCTTCCTCCTCGCCGTCGTCTACGCCCTCGACGAGGGGCGGTTCGATGTCCACGCCGCGGGGGTCCTCGGCATCATGGCGCTCCTCGCCGGGGTCTATTTCCGGGATTTCCGGGAGGAGCTCCACAGGCTCCGGGGACCCTCGCGCTCGCGCCTCGGGTGAATTCAAGCGTCCTTCCGCTTTTTCCCGCTCGCCGCCAGCGACGTGTAGAGCGGCGACAGAATCTCCATCCCGCTCCCGGTGATTCGGTAGGCGCGAATCTCCTTCGAGTGCTGGAGCCACCTCATCCGGACCCCCGGCCCCGGAAGGTCGTAGGCCTCCGCCCATTGCGTTTCCGCGGCCACGGGAGCCGTTGCCCGGGGGGGACCTTATCCCTTTCCAGAAAGATTGAAAATCGGCCTCGGACCATCTCCCCCGTGCCAACCGACCCCGTCGAGGTTTCCCTGGTGATTCCGGCCTACAACGAGGCCGCCGGGCTGGAGCGGGCGGTGGAGTCGGCCCGCGCCGCCTTGGCGCCCCTAGGCGCCTACGAAGTCATCGTCGCCGAGGACGGAGCCACCGACGGGACCGACCGGGTCGCGGCCCAACTGGCGAAGACCCATCCCGAGGTTCGTCACCTCCACAGCGACGCGCGCCTCGGCCGGGGCGGGGCGCTGCGGCGGGCCTTCCCTTCGAGCCGCGGGCGCGTCTTGGCCTACATGGACGTGGACCTCGCCACCGACGTCGCCCACCTTCCCGAACTCGTCCGGGCGGTGTTGGGCGGGGCCGACGCCGCCACCGGCTCCCGGAAGGCCCCCGGGGCGCGGGCCGAGCGGACGGCGAAGCGCAACTTCCTCTCGGGGACCTACAACGCCTGGGTCCGCCTCTGGCTCCGGTCGGCGGTCCGGGACCACCAGTGCGGATTCAAGGCGTTCAGGCGCGAGTCGGTGCTGGCCCTCTTGGAGCGCGTCAAGTCCGATGGCTGGTTCTGGGACACCGAGACCCTCGTCCTCGCCCAGCGGGCCGGGATGAGGGTGGTGGAGATTCCGGTGCGGTGGAAGGAGCAGAAGAAAACCAAGGTGCGGGTGGGGCGGGATGTCGTGGGGCTCGGGAGGAGCGTCGTGGCCCTGTGGTGGCGGTTGAGGAAGGAACGTGCCCCGTAGGAAATACGGACATATGGTCCGCTCGCTGCCTTCGATTCCGCCCCCGGAAAAATGCCGGTTCTGCAGGGCTGGCCGCCCCTGCCCGGTCCACGCGAAGCCGCAGTAGTTTCACCCCGCCCCGGGCGAAACCTCCCGTTTCCGCCCTTGCGTCCCCGCCTATGCGCGTCCTCGGCACCCCCGGCGCCTACGCCCGCCGGGGATTCCGGCGCGCGCTGGCCGTCTCCCTGGCCTGCGGCGCGCTCTCCGTCGCGTCGTGGCGCCTGGGCCATTCCGTCGGGAGCGCGCTCCTGGGGGCCCTCTCCCTCGCCCTCCTCCGGCGCGCCCTCGCCCTGCGCCGGGGGGCCCGCGGGGAGGAGGAGGTCTCCCGCGCCCTCGAAGTCGCGGACCTCCCCGGATGGGCGGTCAACGGCGCGGTCCTCTGGAAGCGGCAGGGGGACCTCGACCACGTGGTCCTCCTGCCGTGGGGGGTCTTCGTCGTCGAGACGAAGAGCGGTTTCGCGGGGCCGCCGGCGGCCCGCCAGGCGCGGCGCAAGGCCGCCTCCCTGGAGACCTTCCTGGCCCGGCGGGGCGTGGGCCTCCGCGTGCGGCCGGTCGTGGTCGGCGCCGCCCCGGGCCGCGGAACGGGGGCGCTCCGCCCGCAGGAACTGGTCCGGTTCCTGGAGACGACGCGGCCGGGGGCCCTGCCCGACGCTGCGGCCCGGCGCATCGCCGCGGCTCTCGCGGCGCGGTCGAGAGGCGCGGGGGGAACTCTATAAGACTCCTTTTCGGCAAAGAGGAGGGCCATGAAGCGTCCAGGGATGAAGGCGTGGCCGGCCCCCGAGGGGCGCGAGGGGCCCCGCGGCCGGAGGGAGGAGCGGGAACCCGAGGTCCCCGAGCGGGAGTCGCGGAACCGCCTCATCCGGGCGACGCTGGGGGTCCGGAGCCTCGCCGCCTCGGCGCGGACCTACAAGGAGTATCCCGTCGCGTTCAACGCCGCCATCGCCCGGGCCCTCCGGGACATCGCACGCCGCGCGGACCACAGGTTCTCCCGGGCCCCCGCTGGGGACTCGCCGCGTTCCTATCCCCATGGCGCCCGGGAGGTCTTCGACAGCATCCTCTTCGGGGGGGAGTTCCGGCTCCCGCGCCGCCGGGTCCGCGCGGTGGTGGAGAGCGCGCCCCTCCGGGCCCCCGGGCCGGGTGGCGCGGGGGACGAGGAGGAACCAATCTACACCCGGGTCTCCATCTACACCCGCCAGTGGGACCGGAGCCGGGCCTCGGGCCTCTTCGACCTCATCGACCACGCGGTCTACGACAGGAACCCCCTGCTCGGGAGGTGCATCAACATCTACGGCGGGGAGGAGGAGGCTCCCCGCGTGGACTGGGCCGACGTGGCGGTCCCGGGCCACTTCGTCCGGGAGGTGGAGGAGAACATCCTCTGGCCCCTCCTGCGCGGCGAGAGGCTCGACGCCGCCGGCCTCGGCCGCCCCCGGGGCCTCCTCCTGGAGGGGGAGCGGGGGATGGGGAAGAGCCTCCTCGCCGCCGTCGTCGCCCGCAAGGTGCGGGGCCGGGCGACGTTCCTGAAAGTCCTACCGTCGGACGCGGAGCGCCTCGGCTGGGGCTACATCTTCGACGTCGCCCGGGCCCTGGAGCCGGCCCTCCTCTTCGTGGAGGACGTCGAGAACCTCGCGCCGAGCAAGGCGCGCTACAACGTGGTGAACTCGCCGCTCTCGGAGCTCCTGCTCTACCTCGACGACCCGCACCACCGGGGCCGGGTCTTCTTCCTCGCCACCACCACCGCCCCCGACATGGTGGAACTGGCGCTCCTCGACCGGCCGGGGCGGGTGGACCGGAGGCTGGTCTTCGACCCGCGCAACAAGAGCGACTTCGGGGCCGAGTGGAGGGCCCGGGTGTTCGAGATTCACCTCCGCGGCCGCAAACTGGCTCCCGGCCTCACCCCTGCCGACCTCGCGCGCTCCATCGAGGAGGTGCCCTACACCGGGGCCCACATCGCGGAACTGGTCCACACGGCGGCGCTGGAAGCGCTCCGCAGGGCGGGCGACAAGAAGCCGGCGCTCACCGAGGAGGACTTCCGCAAGGCGCGGGAGCGAGTGGAGCGGATGGTGCGGGCGAGGGGCGGGACGGAAGTCAGTTGAAACCGGAAAATTCAAGATGAAAATTGCAAAGTGAAAAAATCAAAATTTCCACTTTTCAGTTTTCACTTTGCGTTTATTCCCACTTGACAGGAACCCAACGGCGACGGGGCGGAATCGGCTCCCCGACCGAGTCCTTCGTCGGGATGTAGTTCTCGCCCCCCCTCTCCCGGAACGGGCAGTTGGGCGCCGACAGCTCCCGCGCCTCGTTCTCCGGGCAGAGGCGGTGCTGGACCCCGCGGCAGCCGACGTGCTTCCACAGTTCCGGGTGCAACTTGTGGACCTCGTCGTAGATTTGCTGCGCCATCTGCTGGATTTCCCGGTAGGCCCGCGGGCAGAGGCGGAGGCCGAAGTAGTTCATCAGCGAGTTGGAGTTGATGGTCCAGAGGTAGGCGCAGTGCGACGCCATGGGCAGCACGAACCGGGCGTCGTCCTGCTTCACGCCCAACTTCTTCAGTTTCCCGTAGCCCTCGACCGCGCTCTCGACGATGGAGTCGAAGACCCGGGCGGCCTCCCTGTCCTTTTTGATGGGCTCGGGCGTCACGTAGGTGGGCTTCCACGACTTCATGAAGCCGCGGCTGGAGCGGCCCATGTGGGAGGAGAGGCGGTGCTCCAGGAACTCCCGGCTGATGACCATGGACATGTCCTCCAGGAGGAAGGTGTAGGCGATGTGCTCCAGGACGGGCGTGTATTGCCGGTCAATCACCAGTTCCATCATCTCGTCCACCGTCGGCAGCCGCCCGAGGGTCTTCTCCAGGTCCCCGGGCCAGGTGAGGTATTTCAGGTAGTCGAAGACCAGTTTCGGCGAGCCCATGTGGTCCACGAGGGTGACTTTGACCATCGACCCGCCACGCGGTCCCGGGGAAAAATATAGCGGTGCGGACTACAGGGGCGTCCCTTCGAGTCTCGCCCTCGCCAGTTTCGCCATCCCCAGCACCCCCGCGTCGTCCCCCAGTTGCGCGGGCACGATGGCCGCCCTCTCGGCGACGAGCCGGAACGCCCGCGCCCCGACCTGCTGCCGCGCCGACTCCCCGAAGAGGTCCCAGCCGGTCGAGAGGCCCCCGCCCACCACGACCGCCTCCACGTCGAAGGAGTTGAGGAGCCCCGCGATGCCCGCGCCCAGCCTCCGGCCGAGGGTCTCCCACGCCTCGCGGGCCGCGGGGTCCCCCTTCCGGGCCGCCTGCGCCATCTCTTCGGGGGCGGGCTCTGCGGCGGCGACGGAGGTCTTTTTGCCGTCCGCTTTCGCCGCCTCGAACGCCCGCTGGAGCCCCCGGGCGCTGACGTAGACCTCGAGGCACCCCCGGCTCCCGCAGGCGCAGGGCGGGCCGTCCACCTGGAGGGGGGTGTGGCCGAGTTCCCCGGCCATGTTGTGGGCCCCGCGCCAGAGGCGGCCGTCGAGGACCGCGGCCCCCCCGAGGCCGGTCCCGAGGGTGAGGCAGAGGAACGACCGGTAGTGGCGCGCGGCCCCCTTCCACATCTCCCCGACGGCGTAGGCCTTGGCGTCGTTCTCGACCACCACGGGGGCACCGACCTTGGTGGCGAGCAGGGGTCCCAGGGCGAACTCCCGGACGTCGGGGAAGTTGGGCGACTGGTGGACGATGCCCCGGGCGGCGTCCACGGAGCCGGGCATGGCGATTCCCGCCGCGGCAGCCCTCCGCCCCCCGGCCAGGTCCCTCACCAGCGCCGCGAGGCTCTCGGCCACGGCCCCGATGCCCCGGCCGGCCCCCGTGGGCCTCCGCTCCCGGCCGAGGAGGGCCCCCCGGCCGTCCACCCGCGCCCCCTTCAACCATGTCCCGCCGCAGTCCACGACGCATAACGGGCCGCGACCCACCCTTTTCACGGCTTTGGGCATCGCTCCTCCTGGGCCGGGAGGGTTAAGGTTTCGCGGTGCCGAGGAGGTGGATGGCATCGGTCTGCTTCTACTTCCAGGTCCACCAGCCGGCCCGGCTCCGGAAGCTGCACGGAAAGCCCTCGTCGCCCGCCCTCGACGTCCCCCCGCGGAAACTGGAGGAGTTCTACTTCGACTCGGAGGAGAACCGGACCATCTTCGAAAAGGTCGCCCGCAAGTGCTACCTGCCGACCAACGCACTCCTGCTCGAACTCCTTGACCGGCACGCAGGAGACCGGCCGTTCAAGATTGCCTTCTCCCTCTCCGGGGTCTTCCTCGACCAGTGCAAGGCCTACGGCCCGGAGGTCCTCGACTCCTTCCGGAAACTCGCGCGCACCGGCCGCGTCGAATTCCTGGGCGAGACCTACTACCACTCCCTCTCCAGCCTCTTCTCCGAGGAGGAGTTCGCGGCCCAGGTCCGGGAGCACTCCGGGGCGGTGGAGAGCCTCTTCGGGCGGTTACCCCGCGTCTTCCGCAACACCGAACTCATCTACAACGACCGCATCGCCGCCCTCGCCGGGGAACTGGGGTTCCGGGCCGTCCTCACCGAGGGCATCGAGCGCATCCTCGACGGCTGGCGCTCCCCCAACTACGTCTACCGCCCGGCGTCGGCCCCGCGCCTCGCCCTCCTGACCAAGAACTACCGCCTGAGCGACGACATCGCCTTCCGCTTCTCGGCCCGCTGGTGGTCCGAATACCCGCTGGCGGCCGACAAATACGCCCGCTGGCTCGCCTCCCAGGAGGGGCCCACGGTGAACCTCTTCATGGACTACGAGACCTTCGGCGAGCACCAGTGGGCCGACACCGGCATCTTCGAGTTCCTGCGCGCTCTGCCTGCAGAAATTCTGAAGCACCCCGGCCTCGACTTCGCGACCCCCTCGGAAGTCGCGGAGCGGAACGAGCCGGTGGGGACCGTCGCGGTGGACCCGGCGCGGACCGTCTCGTGGGCCGACCAGGAGAGGGACACGAGCGCGTGGCTCGGGAACCAGATGCAGCAGGTCGCATTCCACGAACTGGCGGCCCTGGAGAAGCCGGTGCTCCAACTGGTCGACCCGGGCATCACGCGGGTGTGGCGCCTCCTCCAGCAGAGCGACCACCTCTACTACAT
>CAZANW010000015.1:0-33923 GCA_964486625.1 uncultured Halobacteria archaeon | reverse complement strand
CGGCGATTCATCCGCCGGGCTGAAGCCCGGGGCGTTCTCACCGCCCGCCCTGTAAAAGTTTCAGAGAAGTGATATGGCCCGCTATGGCCCCTGTCTATCCGCGGCGGGGTATCTCGCCGCCTCCTCTGGAGCAAGTCGCCATGTGTGGCCGGAGGAGTTACCCCCCGCTCACCGCAGGCAGGATGGAGACCTCGTCCTTCTCCCCGACGGGGGTGTCGAGCCCCTTCAGGTGGCGGATGTCCTCGCCGTTGACGAAGACGTTCACGAAGCGCCGCAGGTTGCCCCCCTCGAAGAGCCGCTTCTCGAACTCGGGGCCGAACTCTTTCTTCAGGTCGTCGAAGAGGGCTTTGAGCGGCTTGCCGCCCTTGACCTCCTTCAACTGGGTCTTGGTGACGGAGTGGAGGGCGGAGGAAAAGCGCACGGTCGCCATGGTCAGGAGGCCACGCTCCTCTCGAACTCCCCCACCGTGGGCTTGATGGCCGGGGGCAGCCTCAGCCGCCCGGTCAGGCTGTCCTGGGTCTTGAGGCCGTTCCCCGTCACGTAAATCACGACTCGCTCGTCCTTCTCGACTGTCCCCTCCTCGACCAGCCGCTTCAGCCCCGCCACCGTGGTCCCCCCCGCGGGCTCGGTGAAGATGCCCTCCGTCTTCGCCAGCAGGACGATGGAGTCGAGAATCTCCTCGTCGGTCGGCGTCGCCGCGCCCCCCTTGCTCTTCAGGATGGCCTCCTTCGCGTAGTGGCCGTCGGCCGGGTTGCCAATCGCGAGGCTGTGGGCCACGGTCTCAAACTGGCGCAACGGCCTCACGTCCGACTTCTCCCGGACCGCGGTGGCGATGGGGGCGCACCCGGCGGGCTGGGCGCCGCTCATCCGCACATGGTTCTTCTCGACCAACCCGAGCCGCTCGAACTGGGCGAAGCCGCGCTGGATGGCGCACAGGAGCGCGCCCGAGGCAATCGGGACGACCACATGGTCGGGGGTTTCCCAGTTCAACTGCTCCACGGTCTCGAACGCGAGAGTCTTCGAGCCCTCGGTATAGAACGGCCGGATGTTGATGTTCACGAAAGCCCAGTCGGGGTGGGCGTCCGCCACCTCGCTCGCCAGCCGGTTGGCGTCGTCGTAGGTCCCCTGGACCGGGATGATGCGGGGCCCGTAGGCCAGCATCTGGGTGATTTTCCCGAGTTCAATCGTGGCCGGGATGAAGATGTAGGCGGGTAGGCCCGCCTTGGCGGCGTGGGCGGCCACGGCGGCGCCGAGGTTGCCGGTTGATGCGCAGCCCACGGCCTTCGCCCCGAACTCCAGCGCCTTGGTGACCGCGACCGAGGTCACCCGGTCCTTGAAGGAGTAGGTGGGGTTCACCGAGTCGTCGAGGATGTAGAGCTCCTTCAGGTCCAGTTCGGCCGCGAGCCGCCGGGAGCGGTGGAGGCGGTTGTAGCCCGCGCCGAGGTCCACCCGCTCGTCGCCGTCCACCGGCAGGAGGTAGGCGTAGCGCCACATCGAGCGCGGCCCCCCCGCGATGCCGGCCCGGGTGACGACCTCGGAGAGCCACTTCCAGTTGTAATCCACCTCGAGGGGGCCGAAGCACGCCTCGCAGGTGTTGCGCATGGCGGCGGGGTAGAGGTTCCTACACTCACGGCAGATGAGGCCCCGGACGTGCATCACCTGCCGCCGACGGCAAAAATATTAATAATTTCCCCATTTTTCGATTACCTGAAGTAATTCAACCAGAGGAGGAGGGCGACGGCGCCCCCCGTGAGTGTCCCGAGGAGGTTCACCTCCTCCTTCGAGAGCGCCCGGACCGCCGCCCCCAGGAGGGAATCGGCGTGGGCCCCCGCCAGGGCGCCGGCCATGGATACCGCGAGGAGCCCCACGGGGTTCCCGGTCGAGGGGAAGAGGGCGGCGAGGACCACCCAGAGCAGGCCCATGAAGGCGCCGCCCCCCACCACCGCCGCCTCTCCGTAGGGGGAGATGGCGCCGCGCGTCCCGGGGGCCACGGGCTTGCCGCTGGTGAAGAGGACCGGCCGGGGGTGGAGCAGGCCGATTTCCGTGGCGAAGGTGTCGGCCAGGGCCCCCGAGAGGGCCCCCGCCAGGAGGTAGGGGTTCCCGGACGATGCGGGCAGGACGGCGAGGAATGCGGGAACCACGCCGTTGGCGACCACCGGGTTCACGCTCCTCCGCCCGCCGTCTGGCTCCGCGGCCTGGAGGGCCGCCTTCCGGTCGTAGTTGAGCCGGGTGATGCCGAAGCCCGTGAACAGGAAGGCGAGGAGGGCGATGAGGGAGGCCCCCGATGCCTGGAAGACCAGGAGGCCGAAGAAGACCGCCGCCCCGCTCCCGAGGAGGTCGAGCATCCGGGTCGCGTAGGCGAAGATGCCGAGGCCGAGGAGGAGGGGGACGGCCACGAGCCAGAGGGTCCGGTCGGCCGCCACCACCTGCGCGCCGATGTCGGTGACGAGAACCATGCCCGCGAGGAGGGGCAGGATGAGGTTGTCGCCGATGCGGAGGGGCAGGGACTCGAAGAGGGAGGCGGCCAGAGCCGCGAGAAGCGCGGTGGCGGGGTGGAGGCCGGCGGCGGGCGCCGCGGCCAGGAGGAGGCCCACGGAGACTCCGAGCATGGCCAGGGTCCCCTCCACCGATTTCTGGGGGTTGTGGCGCCACTTGTGGCGGCCCCACCTCCGCCCCGCCAGGCTCGCCGCAGGGTCGCCGTAGGTGAGGACCGCCATCGCGCCCGCCGCCAGCGGGAGGGGGAGGAGGAGGGTGACCAGGAACATGGCCGAGAGGAAAAAGAGGGAGGCCATGTAGCCCCCCACCTCGCCCTCCCGGAGGGCGGGGGTGAAGACCCGCTGGACGAGGCGGACCGCGGGGCTCCGGGGGTCGTTGATGCGCCGGACATACTCCGCCACCAGGAGGAGGTCGAGGGCGAGGGACAGGGCGATGAAGTTGACGTGGATGGACTGGAGGAGAATCAGGAGGAAGAAACTCCCGGCCACCACGTGGAACAGGGAGCGGTAGGTCGGCGGGGAAAGGCGGCGGGAGAGGGCGAGGGCCGAGACGACACCCGCGGCGAGGAGGGCGAGAGCCATGAGGATTCTCGGCCCCTCCTGGAGCAGGCGGGGCAGGAGGAGCCCCCGGACCTCGTCCATGTAGAGGTCCAGCCGGCCCCGGTAACTCAGGAGGACGACCGCCGCGGCCGCGATGCCCAGGGCGGGGCCGATGGCGAGTTCGAACCGGAGCCTCCGGCGGAGGACATGGGTGGAGAGGATGAAGAGGATGCCGACCAGCAGGAAGTTGCCCGCGGCCTTCAGAATGACCGGGTCCGCCTCGGCGAGTCCGATTCCGCCTGCCATGGCGGGGGAGGGGGGCCCTTGATTAAAGGAGTTCGCCCACCGTCAAACGCCGATAGAGCGCCCCCGCGGGGATTTGAACCCCGGTCATTGTTGCCGCTCCACTCGGAAACTCTCCCGTCCCGTCGTCGCGGGCCTCTATCCCGCGACGCCTTCGCGTCGCGTGGCAGTCAAAGGGTCAGGCCCGCGCCGGTCCTCTCGGGAACTCTCTCGTTTCGTCGGCAACGAAGCCACTTGGGGTGCTGTCCTCTCCGGTAGCGTTCCGCGTCCCGTCGGCAACGGAGCGTATGCCCCCGCGGGGATTTGAACCCCGGTCAGCGGGTCCGAAGCCCGCGAGTCTATCCGGACTAGCCTACGGGGGCAAGAAAGGGTCTGAACGGCCCGCTCTATCTTCTTTCCCTACTGCAATCTGCTCACTTCGAGGACCTGGACCGACTGGACTCCTTCGATTCGGCTCCACGCCTCCTCCAGGGGGTCGGTCCCGCCCTCCGCGTCCTCGAGGGTCACGCTGGCGATGAGGGCCTTGAGACCGAAGGCCACGGGCTCCTCCCGGAAGCCCTCCAGTTTCATCGCCGGGGGCACCCGGGACGCGAGGCTCTTGCGGAGGGCCTGGAGGTCGCTCTTCGGGCTCTCGGGCATCACCTTCACCGTGGCACCGACTCTGGCCATCCCGCTCACGGCCCCGAGAACCCGCAGGAGGGGCACTTGTAGGTGATGGCCTGGACGCGGCAGCGCCAGCACCGGCCGAGGCCGTGGCTGCACCCGGGACAGGGGAACTGGACTTTGCCCCGGCCCAGGAGGCGGATGCCGCAGGAGGTGCAGAACTCCGCCTTGGGCGGGGAGGGGGACGCGGGGGGGGAGAGAGCCTCGGCCATCACGGGAACTTCCCGTAGTAGATGTTGATGAGGAGGATTCCGGCCGCCGACAGGATGGCGACCCAAAGGACGGTCTGGGGCGAGAGCTTGACGTCGGACTCCTCCGACTCGTAGTAGCGCATGAGGCCGGCGGCGCTCATGAGGCCGCTGTCCTTGCGCTCCCGTTCGCGGGCCATGGCAACCCCTGAACCCGGGCTCCGTTATAAAGATTAATGGGGCTCTTCTTGGGGGGGGAGATGGGGACCTCTCCCGCCGCCCCGCCCCCCTTCACCCTCGCCCACCACGCCGCCCATCGCCCGTCCCGCCCGGCCGTCGTCGAAGCGAACCGGACCCTCGACTACCGGGCCCTCAACTCCCGGGTGAACCGGCTGGCGAACGGCCTCCTCTCCCTCGGCCTCCGGCGCGGGGACCGGCTGGCCCTCATGCTCCCGAACCGGGCCGAGTTCCTGGAGGCGACCTTCTGCGGCCGGCTGGCGGGGTTCCCGACGGTCCCCGTCGGGTGGCGCCTGAAGGCCCGGGAAGCCCGCCACATCCTGGAGGACTCCGGCGCGCGGGCCGCGGTGTTCGACGGCGCCCGGGCGGAGACCATCCGGGCCGCTGCGGAGGGGTTGCCCGCGCTGGAGTTCCGCGTCGCCGTGGGCGGAACTCCCGGGGCCGGGGAGTATGAGCGCCTTCTGGCCCGCTCCCCCGACGGGGAGCCCGACCACGACCCGCAGGCTCCGACGCCGGGCATGTTCTACACCTCGGGGACCACCGGCGCCCCCAAGGGGGCCTACCGGGACGCCCGGGTCCGGGACACGGAGCAGATGATGCGCGTCATCCGCGAGTTCGGGGTCCGGCCGGAGGACGTCCACCTCGCCGCGGGGCCCCTCTACCACTCGGCGCCCTGCCGGTTCGCGGTGATGCACCTGATTCTCGGCGCCACGGTGGTCCTGCACCGCGAGTTCGACCCCGAGGCATTCCTGCGGGCCGTCCAGGAGCGCCGGGCCACCACGGCGTTCGTGGTCCCCACCATGCTCGCCCGCATCAACGACCTGCCCGGCGCGGTGAAGAAGCGCTACGACCTCTCCTCCATGCGCTGCCTGGTGGTCGCCGGCGCGCCCTGCCCCTTCCCGGTGAAGGAGGGAGCGGTCCGGCTCTTCGGGAACTGCCTCTACGAGTTCCTCGGCTCCACCGAGACCGGCATCAACACCCTCCTGAAGCCGGAGGACCAGTTGCGGAAGCCCGGCTCGTGCGGACAGGTGTTCCCGGGGAACGAAATCAAAATTCTCGACGAGGAGGGCCGGGAGGTCCCCCGGGGCCGGCCGGGGCTCCTCTACGTCAGGAACGGCGGCCTCATCACCGCCTACCACAACCGCCCCGAGGACACGCGGATGAGTTTCCGGGACGGCTTCCTCACCGTGGGGGACGTGGCCCGCATGGACGAGGAGGGCTACCTCTACATCGTGGACCGGAAAATCGACATGGTCATCAGCGGCGGCGTGAACATCTACCCCGCCGAAATCGAGGCGCTGCTGCGGAGCCACCCGGCGGTGGCGGACGCGACCGTGATTGGCGTCCCGGACCCGGAGTGGGGGGAGTCGCTGAAGGCGTTCGTGGTCCGGCGGGCGGGGGCGGAACTGGCCGCGGAGGAGGTCGTCGAGTTCTGCAAGGCGAACCTGGCCTCCTACAAGAAGCCGAAGTCGGTGGAGTTCGTGGACGAACTGCCCTACGGGCCGTCGGGGAAGGTGCTGAAGCGGGAACTCAAGGAAAAATACTGGGCCGGACGGGAGAGGAAGGTATAGGCGGGCCGGGGGCGCGGAACGGCCCGCGGGGAGGGGCATTCCGGCCCGGGGGAGGCGGGCAGATAGGGGTCCCCCGGTGCGCAGTTCGCCGGTTCTGCGATTCATGTTCGATGCCCGTCTAAACGTTTTTCTCTTTTCCGTCCGTGGTGGAACGATGTCCCTCGTGGACTCCTTCGGCCGCCCCGCGACCGACCTCCGGGTCTCGGTGACCGAGCGGTGCAACTTCAGGTGCGTCTACTGCCACAACGAGGGGCAGGGCCCCGTCCGCCCCGTCGCCTCCGACGCGGCCTCCGAGATGCTCCCGGAGGAGTTCGAGCGGGTGGTCCGGGTGGCCTCCCGCCTGGAGATTCGCAACATCAAACTCTCGGGGGGCGAGCCCCTGGTCCGGCCCGACCTGGAGGACATCGTGGCCCGGTGCGCCCTCTACGCCCGGGAGGTCTCCCTGGTGACCAACGGCTCCCTCCTGGCCTCCCGGGCCCTCGACCTGAAGGTGGCGGGCCTCGACCGGGTGAACATCTCCATCGACTCCCTGGAGCCCTCGGTCTTTCGGGAGGTCCGCGGCGGGCCCCTGCTCCCGGTCCTGGAGGGGCTCCGGGCGGCCCTGCGGGTGGGCCTGACGCCGGTGAAACTGAACATGGTGGTCTTCTCCCGCACGCTCCAGTTCGTGGACGAGATGGCGGACTACGTCGCCTCCGCGGCCGAGCCGGGGACCCTGGTCCTGAACCTGATTCAGTTCATGCCCGAGCGGGTGGGGAGCGGCCACCTCTCGGTGGATGTGAAGGAAATCCACGAGCGGCTGGCCCGGCGCGCCGACCGGGTGGAGGTCCGGGAGGTGCACCGCCGCAGGGTCTACCACGTGGGCCCGGCGAAAATCGAAATGGTGGACCCCCATGAGAACCCTGAGTTCTGCGCCGCCTGCCAGCGGCTGCGCCTGACCGCCGACGGGTTCCTCAAGGGGTGCCTGAACCGGGACGACGACCGGGTCCCGGTCCGGGGGCTGAACGAGGCGGCCGTCGAGGCCGCCTTCCGGCGGGTGGTGGCGGAGCGGGTCCCCTACTACGGCGGGCTCCTGCAGCGCCAGCCCGACGGGACCTGGAAGCCCGCCGCGGCCACGGCGTGAGAAACGTTCTTTGGCCCTCTCCGCCAGTGCCCGCGATGGCCGACGCCCGGTGGGCCGCGTTCATCGGCCGGGAGATTCCCCCCGGAAAGCCCTTCGAAGTGACCGCGGAGGCGGTCCGGAAATTCGCCCTGGCGGTGGGGGAGGCGCGCCCCGAGTTCCTCGACGGCTCCGTAGCCCCCCCGAGTTTCGCCAACCACATCTTCCGGATGGCCCAGGGCCGGTCCATGGACGCATTGAATGGGCTCGTCACCGACCCCCTGAAGATACTCCACGCCGGGCAGGCCTTCGAGTTCCTGGCGCCCGTCCGGGCGGGCGACGTCCTGACCGCCTCCGGCCGGGTCCGGGACGTCACCGAGAAGTCGGGCATGTTGTGGATTCAGATGGAGTCCGTGGCGAGGGACCGGGCGGGCGGGGCCGTGATTCGGGCCGTGGGGACCCTGGCGGTGAGGCCCGGGGGATACCGGAGATAGGGTCGCTATCGCTTACAACACCAACCCGTAGAACGTCCCGTAGCGGAGGTAGGTGTCCAACCCCCCGAGCCCCACCGGCACGGCCACCCCCACGAGGAGGATGACCAGCCCCACCGCTCGGGGCGTCGGGTTCTCCACCAGCCTCCCGAGTCCGCGGCCCGCGAGCCCCGCGAGGGCGCCCCCGGCGGCCGCCAGAGCGATTCCCGGAGCGCTGAACCCGTAGAGGATGTCGTGTCCCGCGGCGAACACGGTGCCCGCGAGGGCCCACGCGAGCCACGGACGGCTCCCCAGACGCGGGCCCGCCAAGTCCGCGGCGAAGGCGGCGGGGACCACGAGGAAGAGCGCCGGCGAACTCCAGAGGATATTGAGGCCGAGGGCACGAACCATCGCCGTGAGCACCAGCAGCGAGACCGCGAAGGCCACGGCCGCCCGGGTCGCCGCCCACCCCTTCTTCGCGAGGGCGGAGGCGAAGGCCGCCGGGACGAGGAGGGCGAGGACCAGAGCGAGCGGAGCCAGGAGGGTGTTGTCGGTGAGGAGATTCAGTTCGAGGTATCGCATCCGCATCTGGGTGGCCCCGATGTCGGTGGAGAGGACCGGGTCGGCGATTCCCGCCGCGACGAAGGCCCGGCTGTCGGCGAAGGAACTCACGAGGCGCACGAAGGGAATCATCAGGCCCGATGCGAGCACGGCCACCTCCCACGCCCGCGGCTCCCGGCGGCCCCGGAAAGAGTGGGCCCCGGCGAGGACGCCCAGGGCGGCCACCACGGCCCCGAGGAGGATGGAGTTGTGGGGGAGGCTGTAGAGGCTCTCCCCGCCCTTCAGGACCTCGTGCCACTTCTGGTCCACCATGCCGCTGAAGAGCGCGACGAGGGAACCCAGGGCGGTGATGAGGAGGGGGGCGGGGACCCGGAAGGCGAGGGGCCAGGCCGCCACCATCGGCCCTCCCATGGCCTCCCGCACCGGGCGGGAGAAGAGCCCCAGGTTCGAGACCAGGACCATCCCGAGGCCGGAGTAGAGGACGATGTGGGGCGGGCTCCAGAACCTGTCGAAGGGGCGGGTGTTGTGCCAGGCGTGGTCCAGAATCAGCCCGAGGAAGGAGATGGCCAGGCCCGCCGTGGCGAGGGTCAGCAGGGCCCCGGCAAGGGCGCGGCCCAGGGGGGCGGGATCGGAGGCGATGGACGAGGTGGCGGGGACTGCGGCCTCCACGGGCCTGCGTGGCGCCCGCCGGGAATAAAATATGCGGGGACCGCTTTCCAAAAAGTTACCGGGGAGGGCGGCGCCTTTCCTTCCGGAAAGGCCGCCCACTGTCGATTTTTCCCGCCAAATCTTCAAGTCACTGCTTGCGTCCGTCGGGGGACGTGGCCCAAGCGAGCCTCGAACTCATCCGGAAGGAGATGCTGGAGGAGATGGAGATGGGTCTCCGGGAGGTGGACCGAGCCCTCGGCGAGCCCCCTGGGCTCTTCGCCGGCCTCCTCTCCCGCCTCCTCTACCACTTCTTCGCCGAGGAGCGCCTCCGCCGCATGGGCAAGCGCCGCATCGCCTACTTCCTCCGCTGCCTGGAGGGGCCGGGGGACTCCGGCGGAGGCGCCCTCTTCGAGGGGTTCCTGCGGAACAACGAGACGTGGGGGTTCCTCCGGAGCGGCCACCCGAAGCGGGAGGAGATGCGCAGCCTCATGCGCGAGGAGTTCGAGGACCGACTGGACCTCCTCCGCCCCGTCTCCCGGAAGCGGGGCGCCTCCTATCGCGAGCTGGTGAGAGCGGCCTACCCACGCCGGAGCGACCTCCGGAAACGGATGGAGGCCCAGGTGGGCGTCGTCCGGCGGCAGGTGGCCCTGCTGGAGAAGCACCCCGACCTCCTCCGGGTCCCGGGACTGCTGCGGGGAGAGGTGGTGCGGGTGATGCGGCGGATGATGGACTACGGCGAGGGGCGGGTCGCGGAGCGGATGGAAAGATTTTACGGGGAGGAGAGATGATGGCGTCCTCCGATTTCCCGGGCCTCCTCAAGCGGGCCACCGAACTGCTGCTCCGCGACACGACGACCCGGATGGCGATGGAGTCGGTGGAGGCCACGATGAATCTTGCCTTGCGCGGCGTCCCCGGGGCCCCGGGAGGGGTGGGCCGCTACGCAGTGACCCTGCGCCGGGGCCGGGTCGAAATCCGGGAGGGCCAGTCGCCCGAGGCCATCGTTTCCATGGAGACCGACCTGGAGACCCAACTGCAGATGTACGAGGGCGCCTCTCCCATGGAACTGGCGGCCCGGGGCAAACTCACGGTCTCCCTGGGGGCGAAGGGCATCGGGGACGCCTCGCGGTTTGCCCCCCTCATGGTGGCCTACCGGAGGCTGATGGAGTATCCCGAGATGCGGGAGGCGGTCCGGGAGTTCCGGAGGGCCCACCGCATCCCGAGGCCGAGCCTCCTGGAGGACGTCTCCGTGGTCCAGCGGGCCCTGGAACTCCCCGCCGGAAAGGCCGCGCTGCCCAAGTTCGCCTCGGAGCCCCTCGAATGCATGAAGCGGCCGGAACTGGAGGCGCTCCAGGCCCACAAACTCCGGGAGCAGATGACCTACGTCTGGGAGAAGTCCCCCTTCTACCGCCGCAAGTTCAAGGAGGCGGGCGTGGGGCCCGGGGACATCAAGTCGGTGGCGGACCTGGCCAGGATTCCGCCCACCACCAAGGAGGAGATTCGCGCCACCCAGGAGGCGCGCCCGCCCTTCGGGGAACTCCTCTGCGTCCCCGAGGAGAACATCCGGGCGGTCTTCGCCTCCAGCGGGACCACGGGGGTCCCGGTCCTCTTCGCCAGTTCCCCCGACGACCTGGAGGGGCAGTTCGCCAGCATCCGCAACCTCTGGATGCTGGGGCTGAAGCCCGGGGCGGTCCTCCAGAACTCGATGTCCACCTCCATGTTCATCGGGGGCTCGATGATTGCCTCCCTCGCCGCGGGCTCCGGGCCCCGGGCGGGCACAGGCATGACCTTCCTCCAGGCGGGGACCGGCGACTCCGAGCGGCAACTGCGCTTCATGCGCCGCTTCCGGACCAATGTGTGGATGGCGACGCCCAGTTATACCCTCTACCTCGCCGAGGTGGCGCGGCGCAGCGGATTCAAGCCGGAGGAGTTCGCCATGGAACTGGTGCTGGTGGGGGGCGAGCCGGGGCCCAACGCGGTCCCCGGGCTGCGGGAGCGCATCGAGGAGGCGTGGAACGCCCGGTGCCTGGAGTTCTACAGCACCACCGAGATGGGGGCCCTGCTCTTCTCGGAGTGCGAGGAGACCTGCGGCCTCCACGCCTGGGAGGACGGGTGCGTCATCGAGGTGGTGGACCCCGAGACCGGCGAGGCGGTGGCCGACGGGGAGCGGGGGAACCTCGTCTTCACCCACCTCGGGATGCGGACCATGCCCCTGGTCCGGTGGTGGAGCGGCGACGTGACCCGGGTCGAGAGGGACGCCTGCGCCTGCGGCCGGACCCACATGCGCCTGATGGGCATCACCGGCCGCACCGACGACATGACCAAGGTGCGGGGCGTGAAGTTCCTGCCCTCGTCGGTGGAGGGGCTGGTGCGCTCCGTCCCGGGCCTCAACGGCGAGTTTCTCATCACCGTGGACAAGGAGGGGGGCCTCGACCGCCTCCGGCTGCAGGTGGAGGCGGCCCCCGGCCAGGACCCCGCCGCGGCGGCGCGGAAACTGCGGGAGGAGTTCCGGGCGAACTTCGTTTTCGACCCCGAAATCGAGGTCCTCCCGGAAGGGACTCTGCCCCGCTTCGTCCACAAGTCGGTCCGCCTGGTGGACCTTCGCAAGGAGGGCTCCAGGGAGAAGTTCGAGCGCATCACCGCCCTCCAGAGGAGGTACGAGGGGTGACCGGCCCGGGGTTCTACCAAGAGGAGCTGGAGACCGCAAGCCGGGCCGCCCTCCGGCAAGTCCAGGAGCGCCGCTGGAAAGCCCTGCTCCGATACGCCCTCTCCGCCTCGAAGTTCTACAGGGAGAAACTGAAGGCGGTCCCCCGGGACCTGCCCCTGGAGCGCGCCGCGGAGTTGCCGTTCACCACCCGGGAGGGGGTCGCGGCGTGGCAGGAGGCGGCCCTCCGCTCCGGCCGCCACCCCTCGGACGGATTGTTCTGCGTCCCCCCGGTCTCGATGGTCTACGCCACCCGCCGGGCCTCCTTTCCGGTGTTCGCCAGCACCCAGGACTTCTTCAACACCAAGACGGTGGCCGCTCGCGCCCTGACCTCCCTGGGCCTCGCGGCGGGCGACCGCATCCACATGGCGATGGACGCGCGCCTCAGCCTCCTCTACAACGCGGTCTGGGGCGGGGCCCAGATGCTCAACCTCCTCGCCATCTCCGCCGGCGCCGGGGGGGCCCTCCGCCAGGTCCGCTTCCTCATGCCGCGCCTCAAGCCCGTGGCGCTCTGCGCAACCCCCACCTACGCGCTTTACCTGGCGAGCCGGTTCCGGGAGACGGGCGTCCGGGTCCCGGAGGAGGCCCCCCTGAAGACGCTTTTCGGCTACGGCGAGCCTGGCTACTCCCTGCCGGGGGTCCGGAAGCGGCTGGAGGAGTCCTTCCCCGGAGCCCGGGTCCACGACCTCTACGGAATCTCGGAAATCGGCCTCGTGGCGGGCGAGTGCCACCGGCGGGAGGGGCTCCACGGGGCCGAGGACCTCTACTACTACGAGGTGGTGGACCCGCGCACCGGCGAGCCCCGCGGCCCCGGGGAGACCGGGGAACTGGTGGTGACACCCCTCTACAACAACGGAATGGTCCTCCTCCGCTACCGGACCGGGGACATCACCTCCATCGAAGAAGAGCCCTGCGGGTGCGGCCGGACTCACCTGCGGCTGGCCGGAGTCCGGGGGCGCCGGGAGGAGGCGCTGGAGATGGACGGACGAACCCTCTACCCGTCCCAGGTCCACGACCTCGCCTCACGCCTCGGCGTCTCCTGCCGCCTCGTGGGGGTGAACGGGGGAGTTCGCCTCCAGACCGAGGGGCCCGCTGGGCCCTTGGCGGAGGCGGTCGAGCGCGAGTTGGGAGTCCGCATCCCGGCGGAGAGCGCCTCGTTCCAGCAGCCCGTCTTCTACACTCCGCCCGCCCTGCCGCAGGAGGCCTGGGAGGAGGAGGTCAAGCGCCAGCGGGTCCGGGAAGGGGTGGACTGAGCGGGCTGTTTTTCTCCGAAAAGGGTCTTTCCGCGGATGAAGGCGGAAAAGAACGTTTAAGTCGCCCGCTTCCACCTCCGCCGATGCAGCACCTCGCGGGAAAGGTGGCGGTGGTCACCGGCGCGGGAAACGGCATCGGCCGCGGCGAGGCCCACCTCCTGGCGAAGGAGGGCGCGAAGGTGGTCGTGAACGACCTGGGATGCACCTGGCAGGGGGAGGGGCAGAGCCAGATGGTCGCGGAGCAGGTCGCCAACGAGATTCGCGCGGCGGGGGGGCAGGCGGTCTCCAACTTCGACGACGTCTCGAAGTTCGACGGGGCCAAGCGCATCATCGACACGGCCGTCCAGAAGTTCGGGAGGCTCGACATCCTGGTGAACAACGCGGGCATCCTCCGCGACAAAATGATTTTCAACATGGAGGAGGCGGAGTTCGACGCGGTGATCGGCGTGCACCTCAAGGGGACCTTCAACTGCTCCCGCCACGCCTGCGCCTGGTTCCGCGACGCCGTCAAGGAGGGCAAAATCCAGGGCGGCCGAATCATCAACACCACCTCCATCGTGGCCCTCGTGGGCAACGCGGGCCAGGCCAACTACATCGCGGCCAAGGGCGGAATCGCCGCCCTGACGATGGCCATCGCCCGGGACATGGCCAAGTACAAGGTCACCTGCAACGCCATCTCTCCCGGGGCGCGCACGAGGCTCATCAAGCAGACCTTCGGCCCGGACCGGATGCAGGAGGGCAAGGACGGCTTCGACGCCTACGACCCCGCCAACATCGCCCCCCTCGTGGCCTACCTCGCCAGCGACGAGGCCCAGCGCATCACCGGGCGCGTCTTCCACATCGTGGGGGGGAAAATCGAGGCCTTCCGCGGGTGGAGCCCCGCCAAAAGCATCGAGAAGAAGGGCCGGTGGGAGGTCGGGGAACTGGCGGGGAAGATGAAAGAACTGATGTGAGCGTGGCCAAAAGAGCCCCGACGTGGGGCCCGGAATGGGAACTTCCCGGGGCCCGGGGGGACAAGGTGCGCCCCCTGGGAGACGCCGTCGCCGAACTCGTCCGGCCCGGGATGCTGATTCACCTCTGCTACACCCACACGCCCCCCTTCGCCGCCATCTACGAGATTGCGCGGCGCTTCCGCGGCAAGAGCCCGCGCTTCCGGATTGCGGTCTCCGCCGCCGGAATCTGGGCCCAGATTCCCATCGCGGCCGGGTTGGCGGAGGAACTGGCCTGCGCCTACGGGGGGGATGGATTCCCCCGCCCGGCGCCCTCGAAGGTCATCCAGCGGTTCCACCGCGGAGGCGGGAAAATCGAGTGCTGGACGACCCTCACCATGCGCCAGAGGCTCGTCGGGGGCGCCCTCGGCGTAGGATGGGTCCCCACGAACTCCCTCCAGGGCAGCACGATGGCCATTGAGAACCGGGAGTCGTTCCTCGTCGTGGACATGGGCGGGGAGAAGGAGGGATTCGTGAAGTCCCTGCGGCCCGACCTGACGATTCGCCACGCGTGGTGCGCCGACCGCGCCGGGAACGCGGTCCTCACGCCGCCGAACGGCGAGGGTCTCTGGCCCCACTTCGCCTCCAAGACGACCTTGCTCACCGTGGAGCGCGTCGTCTCCACGGACGCCATCCGGAGGTCCCCCTACGAGCGACTCCCCGCCCACCTCGTGGGCAGCGTTTCCGTGGCGCCCCTCGGCGGCCACCCGGGCCCGCTCATCGCCGGCGGGGACTCCTACGCGGAGGACCTGGAGTTCTACGAGGCCTTCCGGAACGCCGCCCGGGAGCCGGGGTCCCTCGAACGGTGGATGGAGAAGTGGGTTTACAACTCCGACCCGGGGCAGTATGCGAAGGGCCTGGGAAAGGCGAGGGTGGCCCGGCTCCGGAAGGGCGCGGCCCTCGACGCGTGGAGGAGCGCCCCCCGGCCGCGGGCGGGAGGCGCCTGCACCGACAACGAGATGATGGTGTGCGTCGCGGCCCGGAGAATCGCCGGGGCGGTGCGGAGAAAGGGCCACAAGGTCGTCCTGGCGGGCATCGGGGCGTCCAACCTCGCGGGCTGGCTGGCCGCCCCGCACATGGAGGCCGAACTGGTGGCGGAGAACGGCTACTACGGCTACTCGCCGAGGCCCGGGCTCCCCTACGTGTTCAACCTCTCGAACGCCTACACTTGCTTAGCGGTCACCGACACGATTGCGGTCCTCGGCTGCTCCCTCCGGCACGGGCTCGCCGCCCTCGGGGGGGCCCAGGTGGACGCGCGGGGCAACATCAACTCCACGCGGGCGGGCGGGGAGTATCTCCTCGGCTCGGGGGGCTCCAACGACGCCGCCTCCACCGCCGCCGAAATCATCGCCGTGGCCCCCCAGGGGAAAGAGCGGCTTGTGCCCGAGGTCGAATATGTCACCGCTCCGGGGGAGCGCGTCACGGCGCTCGTCACCACGGGCGCGGTGTTCCAGAAGGCGGACGGCGTCCTGCACCTCGCCTCCCGCTTCCCGAGGTGGAGCGTCGAGCGGCTCCGGGAGAGCACGGGGTGGAAGTTCGAGGTGAAGGGCGACGCCGTCGAGCCGCCCCCGGCGAAAGCGGAGTTGGCGCGGCTGCGGAGTTTCGACCCGGGAGGGCTGTTCCGGTAGTGGCCGACTTCTCGATTCCCAAGGACGTGGAGCCGGTGCTGGCCGCCCTCGACCGCTTCGTCAGGCAGGAGGTCCTCCCCCTGGAGGAGGCGAACCGCGCCCTCCTCCGGAACCCCCGGAGGCTCTTCCGCGAGGACGGGAGGTTCATCCCGGAGTTCCTCGACCTCCGGAAGAAGGTGCGGATGTTGGCGGCCGAGGCTGGTTTCTACGCCATGTTTCTCCCCGAGGAGATGGGCGGGGCGGGGCTCGGACCGGTGGCGGCCTTCTGCGCCTTCGAGTTGTTGGGGACCTACGGGCCCCACCCGCTCTTCGGGGAGTTCATCGCCACCTTCCCCCGGGGCCCCTCCCTGATGATGAAGGGGCTCAAGGAGGAGGCGCGGAAAACGCACCTCCCCCCGATGCTGAGCGGCGAGAGGACCTGCTGCTTCGCATTCTCGGAGGCCGAAGCGGGCAGCGACGCCTGGAACATGAAGACGGCGGCCGAGTTGCGGGGCGGCAAGTGGGTCGTCAACGGCCAGAAGATGTGGATTACCAACGCCCCCTACGCCGAATACTCCCTCCTCTTCGCGGTCACGAACCGCGCCCTCCAGAAGCAGCGCAAGGGGGGCATCACCGCCTTCTTCGTGGAGACCTCCCGGCCGGGCTTCAAGGTGGACGCCGTCGTGCCGGTGATGGGCGAACTGGGCGGCGACGTGGGCATCGTCACCCTGGAGGACCTCGAGGTCCCCGAAGAAAACGTGGTCGGGGAGGTGGACCGGGGCTTCGGCGTCGGGCTCCAGGGCATCGGCATCGGCCGGATGAAAATGGGCGGGAACTGCGTCGGCCTCGCCCGGTGGGCCCTGGAGAGGTCGGTCGAGTATGCGAAGCAGCGGGTCACCTTCGGCAAGCCCATCGCCGAGCGCCAGGCCATCCAGTGGATGCTCGCCGACAGCGCGGTGGACATCGCGACCGCCAAGCATCTCGCGTTGAACGCGGCGTGGCGGCTGGAGCGTGGAGAGCCCGCCACGAAACAGGTCTCGATGGTCAAACTCTACGCCACCGAGATGCTCTTCCGGGTCATGGACCGGGCCATCCAGGTCCACGGGGGGATGGGGCTGGCGAACGAGACCGGGCTGGAGGAGGCGTTCCGGAGCGCGCGGGTGCGGAGGATTCCGGACGGGTCGTCGGAGATTCAGCGGGGGAACATCGCCCGGGCGCTGCTAAAGGGGGATTTGGGGGTTTGAGGCGGAAGAGTCCGGCGTAGAAAGAATGTGACGGCGGCTTTTCACTTCCCCGCAAGCCGTTTCACAGCGGCTGTAAGCTCCCCCGGCACCTCTTCTTGAAGGAAATGGCCCGCTTGCGTTTCCGTCACCTTCGCCTCCGGATGAACCTCCGCGTGCCGCTTGAGTTGCCTCCCCAGAATCGGGTCGCGGAGACCCCACACGAACTCCACCGGCCCCCGGAACCCCCGGAACCAGGCGTCGGTCTTCTTCAACTCGGCCACCGTCGGGTGGTCGGGCCGGTTCGGCACCATCCGCGCCAGCGCGAGGGGCCCCGCCCGGTCCCGGAGGCGCCGGAATGGCCACCCATAGGCGCGCTTCTCCGCCCGCCCGATGGAGGAGCGCTCGCCCTGGACGACGTGCATCCACGGGACGGGGAACTTGAGCCCCCGGAACGCAATTTCGCTGACGAGCGGCATGTGGGAGAACCGGTGGAAGGCGGTCGTGCGCCACCGGTTGCCCGGGTCGAGGACGGCGGTGTTCGCCAGCAGCAGCGCCGTGACCCTCTCCGGCGCGTGGGCCGCCGCCCAGCAACCGACGGGGCCGCCCCAGTCCTGGCCCACCAGGACGACGTCGCGCAGGTCGAGCCTCTCCATCAAATCGAGCAGCGCCTCGCCGTGGCCGCGGAGGGAGTGCCACCTCCAGTCGCGGGGCTTGAAACTGGTCCCGAAGCCGAGGAGGTCGGGTGCGACCAGCCGCAATTTTTCGTCTTTCAGTTCGGCCATCACCTTCCGGTAGAGGAATCCCCAGGTCGGGTTCCCGTGCACCATCAACACCACTCTGCCGGACCCACCGGTGTCGGCGCACTCCATCGCGCCGTGGCGGGTCTCGACGCGACGGCGGGGAAATGGGAAGGCCTCGCGGATGAAGTCGGGCAGCGGGGTCGCGTCCATGGAGTCCGGACTCCCCAAGGAAGAACAAATTTTCGAGCGGCGTTTGCTCTGCGTTGAGAGAACGTCGGTGCGGTTTAAACCGTCGCGATATCTCCGGCTTTGGGTTTGACCTCTCAGACTGTGAAAGGGACTGGCCCACCCCAGCTCTGCGTTCTGATCTCAGAAAGATTGAGCGGCGTGGGATTATTCAAATCGAAATCGTACTGGATACTTGCATAACGGGAAATGCCAAGCGTCTTGTTGTATTGCGCATAGAGCACCGTACTTCGGAGTTTAACTTCGCTCGCATTTATTCGATAACTTACATTGGAATCGGCCAAAGCCCTGTTGAACGACTCAATCGTGTGAAAAATGAAAGACGCGTTAAATGAAATGGCCAGTTCCTCGTTGGCTGGAAAGGATGTAGGCAGAGACGTCCCCGGACCCGTCTGTACCCGTCCTTCCGAGATCACAGGGCTCCCATCACTTTTCCGTGCCGCTGTAAAAATGAAGTTCCATTCATCGGCCTGCCACTTGGAATATGTTCCCGTCCTAACCAGCACACCGAGCGCATCGTCGGGAATCGGTGGAGTCCAACCCTGACTCCACAGTCCGATGGCATGAAGGTCTGGAGTCAGGTCCTGCGGAGGAGGCTTTTTAAAAAAACGGGCACAATCCTCAAATAGATTTCTTCGATCCCCCCCTGGGTAAGTCGGACAAATCACGGAAAGTGTCGCAAAAGAAACAAAGGCGATTAAAATAAGCCCGGCGGCGAGAAGAGCATGTAACCGCTTCATTGCGAAATACGGATGACGTCACGCCCCTCAAAAGGAAGGCCCGCGGCGGTAAAGCCACGCAAAACGAGGGGGGTTGTGCCAGAACTCACCCGTGCGATGACCTCCGCCCTATCAAATTTCACCATCAACTCCGGGATGCCATTTCCGTCTCGGTCCTCCACTTCAGGGTTTTTCACGAAACCGAACCGTGGGTCAGAGACCGCCGGAACGTCGCCGCCCGGAGCGAAGAGCCGGACCATGCGGATATCGATGCTCCCCGGGTCGAAGCCCTCTGGAAGTTCGACGTAGGCTGTGACAAACTCCCCCCGGCTTCTCATGTTCAAAGAATCCGGGTCGATGTCCACTCTCGCCGGGAGAGCGATGGGCGCGCCTCCCGTAGCGTTGATTGTAACCGTGAACGGCGTGGAGTCGGACCGGTTCCCGCCCGCGTCGAAGGAAGCGCCGGCAAAGATCACGTTGAAGGCCACGTTCTCGGGCGCAAGCAAGGGCAGGTCGTTCTCGGTGGCGAATCGGTTGTACTCGTCGAGCCATCGGCGCGCGGGCGTGGGGTCGATGGTGTAGAGGACGAATGTGTCTGAGGGAAGGGAAATGGTCTCGATGCCGGCGGAGGTGGGGTTCAGGTGCCCTCCCGGAATCTGGAACTCGAACAGGCCTGTGGTGTAGTTCTTGCCGAGGTGGCGGCCGTCGAGGGTGAAGGCATGGAGGTCGGCTTCCAGGGTTGCGTTGATGGGCGGAGGCGAGAGAAAGGGTGCCCCTTGTAAAAGAGCGGATGGACGGACCAAGAGAATTCTCAGGAGAGAACGCTGAATGGGTGATGCTTCGACCACGATCCGCCCCTCCCTGCTCTTCGCGCTGAATGTTACGCCGTTGAGGAAATCATAGTATGGAACTCCGTTGACGGTCAGAGTCACGTTGCCGTAGTTCTCTCTGCCGTTGCTGAGTTCGTCCTGGTTTGGCAACGCGGTCAGACTCTCTCCGAGACCGAAGAAAGTGACGTTGGCAAGGTACATCATCACGCCGGAGGCGGAGGGGGGGAGGAAGGACCTTAAGGGCCCTGCTGCCCGCTCGCCGAGGAGGCCCCCCCTCCGTCCGTCCTTCCCGACCCCGTCCGGCGGTTGCCTGCCCTCAAACCAGTAGGCTTGGGAGTCGCCCAGGGATATGACCCACGGAGCGGGATAGGGATAGGACGCGAAGGGGACTCGTTCTTGAGGCAGGTATTCGGTGATGTTACGAATGGGGACATCTCCGATGCGGAAGGACTGTAATTCTTGACTCTTCAGCCAGCCCGCCAGCACTTTCAGGCGGGTGGAGATGGACGAAGGGGGGTTCAACCAAGGCCCCGGGAAAGAAGTTGGGTTGGCGGTCCATCCGCTCCCCCCCATCAAATCCCACTGATGGAGATCCCCGAGGGAGCGATTGGCCGCGGGGTAGTAGTCCCCCAGCCCAAAGAGCGCGTGGGTCAATTCATGGGCCCAAACGCCATAGGGGTTGAGCTCGCCCACCCAGGCCCGTCCTGTGTTCGGGCATGCGAAGAATCTGCCATCGAGAGCCCCATCGGGAAACACCGCGGCGATGCCCTGGAATCTGGATGGGTCGATACCAGCGGATTTGGCTGCCTGGTCGGTCAAATCCACGATGTCCCGCTTGAAAAACGGGACGGGGCACTTGGGATCAGCCAAATTGAAGTCGGTCCTGTTCTTGCCGAGAAGAGTCCATTTCGGAACGAACTCGTAGGCAACGCCCGCCTGTCGGATGGACTGGTTCCAGAAATACCTTGATACAAGATCGGCTCCTGTCTCCAGGAATTCAACGTTGCTTGGGGAGAGGGGGGCAAAATCTCCGAATTCGATGGGGATGTAGGCCACTCGGTGGGTGATTCTGCCGGAGGGGAGAAGGAAGAAGTCCACCGAACTGTTGTTTTTGGTCGCATCCGCATGCTTCCCCTGGCACTCGAACCCCGGCGCGCACCCGGAGAGGTTGTGGAGCCCGGGCAGGACCAGGGCGGAGTAAACCCCGCCCGTCCCCGCGAAGACAGTCCTCGTGTCGAACAGGACGGCCGCGCCGGGAATCGGAGGCCCGTCGATGGAGAAGACGGTTCCCGAGACGCGGGAGACGGTGAAATCGACGGTGGCGTCCGCCGCCCTCGCATCCGCGACCTTCGAATCGACCGTGAAGCCCTGGTCCACGACGCTCACAGCGTAAACCCCCGGCGCCACTTTGAACTCGAACCTTCCCTGGCCATCGGTCGCGTTCGTTTGGGCGAGGGTTGTATTGACGGTTACGGTCGCCCCCGCCACCGGATTCCCCGCCGGGTCGCGGACGGCCCCCGAGACGCTCCGCAACACCGCCGCCGGCCCCGCCTCCACGTGCCAGTCGTCGAGCTGAAAGTCGGTGGAGAAGGTATCTCCGCCGTTGTTCTTCAGGGCGAAGGAGTAGAGCGGGCCCGCGGGCTTGACGGGCGTGGAGTGGACCTCCGCGCCGTTCCGGAGGTAGTGCGTTCCAAGGCCGTCTATTTTCACCGTCCAGACGTCCCCCGGAGAGGAGGGGATGGCCTCCGAAACGTCCGATGCGGTCCCGTCATACGTGAAGGCCCTCGCGCCCCCCCACATGGTTCGGAAGGCGATGAACGCATACTCCATCCGCGCGAACGAGAGCGAGGTGAAGAACGAGGTGTTGATGAAGCCGATGTAGTTGTCCACGTCGTTGATGTTTCCCCCGGCGAACCGGGCCCGGAGAAGGGGATTCTGACTTGCGGCGACCGCCGGGAATACGCCGTCTCCCGGCCTCGCCACGGCGTTGGGACCCCCCCGGCCGGTGGCGCTCAGCACCATCCTGCCGTTGCCGCCGAGGTTGAAGGCGACGCCCCCGGCCGGGGAGGTGACCACGCACCAGTCGGCCTGGGACCGGTCCGCGCTGCTGAAGTCGTCGTCGAAGGAGAGTCCCTGGGCATCGGAGGACGGGGCGCAGGCCCCGTCGGGGTCGGGCGGGTCTGGGAGCACGGGGTCGGTGCCGTTGGTGGAGTTGTCGGAGGCGGAGGCGGGGAGGGCGAAAAGCAGAAGGGCGAGGGCTGCCAGCGCCCAAGCGATGCGGCGCCTTCGCGGGCTCATGGCCCCTTCATCGGGCGGGGGGGGGGACGATATACTTTCTGGGAGAATGGTCAGGTTTTTGAACAAAAATCGCAATCGGCAGTGGGAAGCATTTATGATAGGCTTCTTCGCCCCTCACGGTCGGCCGATAGTGATTCGTCAAAAAGCTGACCATTTTCACTTTCTGGGGATATTGCTGTCGTTTGCGATTTCTGAAATACTGAAACATCTTCCGAGTTCTGACGAGGAAGCGGGCCCCCCTCTGCGGCCAACAACTTTCCCACGGTTGTCCAAGCGTGTCTAACTCACGACCCGCACCACGTGCTCCTTCCCCGCCGGCAGTTTCGTCCCCACGTAGGTCGTGCAGGAGGTCCGGTCCACCGCTTGGACGAACCCGCCCTCGATGGGCTCGTCGCGGCAGATGGGCAGCCGCACGACCGCCAGCGGGTAGTCCGAGGTGAAGTTGTTCCGGATGCGGACCTCCTTCCGGTCGGCAGAGCGGTTCACCACGAGCCCCCCGTCCCTCGGGACCCACTCGCGGAACCCGATTTGGTTGTTCTCGTAGCAGACGAGCCGGTAGGAGTTGACGGGCTTGGGCTCCACGGGCACGGTGTCGAAGGGCTTGCCGCCGATGTCGCCGGTGTCGAGGAGCCAGGTCTGCCCGCGCCTCTCCTCCCAGTTCACGTGCTCGTGGCCGAAGAGCCAGGCGGTGACGTTGTAGCGCTCCAGGAGGGCCAGGGCCTCGGCCCGCTGCCGGAGGAAGGGGAGGACGGGGATGGAGGGCCCTTCCCCCGACCCGAAGAGGGGCTCGGTGAGCGCCTGCGGGTGCTGGATGGGGCCGTGGTGGGAGAAGAGGGTGACCGTCTGGGCCTTCCGGTCCCGGGCCTCCTTCAGGACGCCCTCCAGCCAGGCGAGCCGGTCGGGGAAGAGGCGCCCCTGGGTAAACCGGGGGGTCGTTGTGTCCAGGCCCACGAAGAGGTGGCCCAGGAAGTCGAAGGTGTAGTTCGGGGGGCCAATCATGGTCCGGTAGGTGACGAGGAACGGGTCGCCGTAGGTGTCATGGTTCCCGGGGACTGGATAGACCGGCACCGTGAGGATGCGCTCCAGGGACTTGTAGCGTTCCCACTCGCTCGGCCAGCCGTATTCCGAGAGGTCCCCGGTCACAACCACGAAAGTGGGGGTGATTTCGTCAATGTTCCGCAAGGCGGTCCGGATGGGCTCCAGGTCCTGGGTCCACGGGTCCTGCAACTGGAAGTCGGAGACCTGGGCGACGCAGAAGAGGGAAGCGTTGTAGGGGGTGGCGTAGGTCCGGTTGTCCACCCAGCCCGCCACGCCCCCCACCCCGATGACGCGGGGGAGAGGCGCCGTGGGCCCGGCGGGGCCCGGGGCGTTCCCCGGGAACCCCGGGTTGGTCGCCCCCTGGATGACCAGGACGAGAGAGAGGAGGAGAGCGCCCAGGGGGAGGAGAAGGTAGCGCATTTGGGGGAGACTCCCCCCCGGGATAAGATTCTTTTGAGCGCCCCCCCTGGACCCCCATGGACCCCTTCTGGGGCCGGCTGGCCTCCATCGTCCTCCGCCCCCGGCGGGTCCTCCGGGAGATTCGCGAGAGCCCGCGGCCCTGGCCGGCGGTCCTGTGGGTCCTCGTCCCAGTCCTCCTCGGGGGATTCGTGGCCTCCTGGGCGGCCTCCCGGCGCTGGTTCGACCCCTACTACTTCGGCATGTGGGGGACGCTGATTCTCGGGGCGTGGCTCGCCGCCCTCGCGCTCACCGCCTTGGTGGTGCGGCTCTTCCGGGGGCACCTCGACCCCGACGCGCTGGTGGAGGCGAGCGGCCTCTCCATGACCCCGGTCCTCGTGGGGCTCCTCCTCCTGCTCCCGGTCTTCCTCCGGACCGAGGGGCGCAACTTCGCGGTCCTCGACAAGGTCCCCTTCCTCGGCGTGATGGCGGGCGTCCTCCTCTGGTCGGCGGTCCTGGGCTTCCTCTACCTGCGGGAGACCGCGGGCCTCTCGACGCGGCGGGCGGCTGCGGCCTACGTCCTCGTCTACTTCCTCAGCGCGGCCGTCCAGGGCTCCATCGCCCGGGTTTACGTCTGGCTGCACTAGCCCGCGCCTCCAGTGTCGGTGCGGGCGTAGAAGATTGAGAGAAGTGATATGAAATGATGGCCCCGGTCTATCCGCGGCTGGGTATTTCTTCGCCCCCTCTGGCGCAATTCGCCATAAGGGATTTAATTGAACCGGAGGAGTCCCTTCCACATTATGGCCGCCCGGGACCCCGTCTGCCGAATGCCCGTCGATGGAGAGAACCCGAAATGGACCTCGGTCCACAAGGAGAAGGTCTACGCATTCTGCAGTTTGGGATGCAAACGGCTGTTCGACGCGAGCCCTGAAAGATACACAAAATAGTAGGGGGTTGGAGACGGCCCGCACAGTTACGTCCAATCCGGATGCGAGGGCTATCGTGTCATATCACATTCTTGTTTGTTAATCTCAATCCCAGGTAGACCGGGGCCATCGCCGGTCATATCATTTCTCTCGCTCTTTTACGCCCGCAGCGAGGAACGAGCTGCGGGCTAGAGCACCCACACCCCGGTGTACCACAGGAGCCAGAGGAGGATGTTGATGCCCATCGTGAGGGTGATGAGCGCGATGTAGGTCCAGTAGGTCCGGTAGTCCATGCGCCGCACGAACCAGGCGTAGAGGCCCACGGTCGCCGCCAGGAGCCCCGCGATGCGCTCCAGGACGGCCCGGGAGAAGGGGGCCGCGTCGAGGACGCCGAGGGCGACAATCGTGCCGATGGACGCGGCGATGAACCCGACGCCGAGGGCCCACGCCCGCCTCCGGCCCAGTTTGACCGAGAGGGAGTGGATGCCCGCCTCCCGGTCCACGTCGTAATCCATCATGGTCGTGGGGATGTAGGCCGCGCCGAGGCCGGTGAGGGAGACCGCGAGGAATGGGTAGGGGAACGGGACGGCGGGGTTTGCAACCGTGAAGTAGCCCGCGAGGGGGCAGAGGACGCCGAGCCCGACCGCGTTCACGTAGAGGTCGGCCCCCGGGAGCGCCTTGAACCGGATGGCGGGGACCGAGTAGGCGAGGGAGAGGAGAATCGCCGCGAAGACGACCACGGCGAAGGCGGGGGAGATGACGAGGCCGAGCATGAAGCCGAGGGCCATGAGGGCCACGGCGGCCCGGAAGGCGTTCTCGGGCTCCACCAGGCCCCGGACCAGGGGCGACTTCGCCTTCCGGGGGTTTTTCAGGTCGATTTCCCGGTCGTAATACTCGTTCAGCATCAGGGTCGAGCCCATGATGAGGGGGCCCATGATGATGATGCCGAGGACCGACTCGACGCTCGGGACCATCGTTTTCGAGCCGAGGACGTAGCCGATGTAGACCGGGAAGATGGACACCATCCAGAACTCGGGCAGGCTCAGTTGCCAGAGGTATTTCAGGACCTGGCCCACCGAGGGCGGGGCTTCGCCCCTGGAATCTCCAGCCATCGGTTTCCTGCCCGGCCCCTTTCAATAACTTTCGTGGGGTTCAGGAGGGGCCCGTCGGCTCCTCGACCATCGAGACCTTCCGGGGCAGGAGGAAAACGAAGAGCCCGAGGTTCAGGAAGAGGAGGCCGAGGACGACGTCGGAGAGCGCCCGCGTGCCCACCGCAGCGAAGAGCCGCTCCGAGGCCACGGTGACCAGCGCCACGCCCCCCAATTTGCATCCGAGGAGGACCGCCCGGATGGTCCCGAAGGAGTAGGTCCCCTTGAAGGGGGGGAAGAGGAACCGCCCCTGCCGGAGCCGGGCCCGCATCGCGTTGCGGGCCTCCCGGCCGGCGCTCCCGCCGAAGAGGGCCATCAGACCGCGGGCAGCCGCGAGGCCCGGTCCGCCCCCTCGACGCGCAGCGAGCCCATGGGGTGGGGCTTGACGAAGGTCTTCTTCGGGTCGAACTTCTCCAGGCCCATGGCGACCCGCCGCATGTAGAGGACGTAGGCGTCGTAGTCGATCTCCTCGGGACAGACCGCGGTGCAGGCGCCGCAGGTGAGGCACTCCCAGAGCCCCACGCCGTCGAACTGCTTCTGGTAGGAGTTGTAGATGAGGTTCAGTTTCGGGTTGTGCTTGGCCCCGGTGGCGCGGGTGACCTCGGTGACCGGGCAGGCGTCGTCGCAGAGCCAGCACTGGTAGCACCGGTTCAACTTGTATTCGTAGCCCTTCTGGAGGCTCTTGAGCCAGTAATAGCTCCCGACCCCCACCGGGATGGGGAGGAGGTAGGTGATGACCTTGAGGTTGAAGAAGACGACGTCCTGGCTGACCCCCGAGAAGTAGACCTTGTGGATGATCATGTTCACCGAATACATCGAGATGGTCGCCATGAATACAATTCCCCAGACCCCGAAGGCGGTCCGGAGAGGGGCCGCCACGGGCCGCTTCTCCTTGCCGCGGTCGAGGAAGGGCCAGAGGGTGAGAATGATGAGCGGGACTCCGGAGAGGGCGGTCCCCCAGAAGATGGCGCTGTTCGGGGTGGAGAGCCCGAAGAGGTTCAGGAGCGGGTTGATGTCGGGGTAGTCCTCGGGCAGCTTCAGGAGGCCGTAGGACCAGAGGAGATACCAGTCGGGGAAGATGAACTCACTCTGGGCCTGGAGGTTTCCCGGCGGGTTCAGGGGCGGCGGGACGAAGGCGGTGAGGGCGAAGAGAATCGCCATGAAGAAGGCGATGATGATGAGGTCCCGCACCGCCTCGTAGGGCCAGAAGGGGCGCCCCTCGAAGAGTTTGTAGCCGAGGCTCCGGGCGTATTGCGCCTCGTATTTCTTGTCGAGCTCGGTTCGGACGGCGAGGTATTCCTTCGTCAGGTCCAGAAGGGACATCAGAACGGGGCTCCGCCCTTCGGGCGGTAAACGAGGATGGATGGAATCATCGCGATGGTGTCCTCCTCTTTCAATGGGGCTCCGCCACCCCCTGGACCCACACAATCAGCATGTGGAGGAGCATCAGGACGGTCCCGATGGCCGGGAGGATGAAAATGTGAAACCAGTACATCCGGGTGATGGTGGCCCCGCCGAGGGTCACCCCCCCGAAGACCAGCTGGGCGAAGAAGGGGCCGACCACCGGCAGGGAGTTGGCCATGTTGATGCCGATGGTGGCCGCGCCCGCGGCCAGGTCGTCGGCCGGCAGCAGGTAGCCTGAGTAGCCGAAGAAGAGGGTCACGTTCAGGAGGATGATGCCGAGAATCCAGTTGAGTTCCCGGGGGCTCTTGTAGGCGCCCGTGAAAAACACGCGCATCATGTGGAGGAAGACGATCGCCACCATGAGGTGGGTCCCCCAGTGGTGGAGGGAGCGGACGACGAAGCCGAAGGGGACCTCGTTCATGATGTATCCGAGGCTCGCGTGGGCCTTGCTCTCCACCCCGGTCTCGATGCCCGCCCCGGCGGGGTCGTAGTAGAAGCCGAGGATGATGCCGGTGATGGTCAGTTCGAGGAAGGCCACGAAGGCGAGCCCCCCGAGGCAGTAAAAGGGATACCACGCCCAGACCGACTTCACGTTGTATTTGTCCGAGTGGGAGGTCGGCATCTGGCGGTGAATCGTGTAGTAGGCGTCGCGGGCGGGGAGCAGGAGCATCTGGCGGCTCATGTGCCTGAGCCGCAGCCGCTCGTCCACCCAGGCGAAGAGCAGCAGGTAGGTCCGCTCGACGAGGCTCAGTTTCCGCTTCTCGCCCAGGGCGGCCATCGCCTGCCGCCGCCGCTCCAGCCGCTCCCGGGCCCGGGGCCCGAGGACGCCCGCGAAGACCAGGGCGACGAAAATCAGCGAGAGGACGACGATGAAGAGGAGAACGGCCAGGACGAAGGGGTGCTGGGCGAAGAACTGCACGGCCTACACCCCCTTCTGGGCCTCGAGGTTGACGCCGCAATACAGGTACCACGCGACGTCCTCGGGCACGCCGACGAGCCTCCCGTCCGCCTCCTTCCTCAGGGGAATCTGGGGCAAGCCCCGCTTCGCGGGCCCCCCCGCGAACATCGCGCACCGGTACTGGACGCCGGTGGGGCTCTTGTCCACGACCAGGGCGTGGGGGTCGTAGCGGGAGTCGTGGCAGATGCACCAGATGAGATCCTTGACATCGGGGCGGGAGATGCGCCAGTTGGGCTTGCAGCAGGCGTGGGGGCAGATGCCCCAGAGGCCGATGACGTCGTCCACGACGCCCGGGGTTCCGGGGACCACCGTGTAGGCCTTGCCCTCCGGGTTGGTGACGGTGGCCTGCCCCTTCAGGTTCACGAAGCGCCCCTCATCCAGTTTGATGAGCATGGCGGCGAACCCGTTCCAGAGGACCTGGGCCCCCTTGCCCGGCGCGTCGAAGTCCCGGGCGAACGCCTCCTGGCCCACCCGGTCGAGATACCACACGTTCTGCTTCTTGGCCCCCTCGTCGGCGGTGTAGACGAAGGTGCCCTCCTTGAGGACGGTGCCGGGCCTCTTGTAGGGAAAGAGGGCCTCGGCGGCCACGAGGCCGGTGGAGGCGGCCCCGGCGGCAGCCGCCGCGCCGACTGTGGCCTTGATGAACGTTCTGCGCGAGACCATAGCCTATTTCATCACGCTCCAGGGCTCGTTCTTCTGCGGGACGTATTTCCAGCGCCGCTTCTTGATGACAATCTCGTCGGGCATGAAGTGCTTCAGGTAGAGGACCAGAATCAGGCCGAGGGTGAAGAAGGCCATGCCGCCCCAGAGGGAGGAGGGAATCACGATGCGAACCGAGAAAATGCTCAGCGCCTCCCGGCCGTCCAAGCGGTTCAGGACCCAGAGGACGGTGAGGGCGTCGAAGAGGACGTGGAGGACCGTGAAGCCGACGATGGCGACGAAGGCCATGGGGTGCTCGTCCCCCGGAGTATATTGGACCACCTGCCCGAGGGGCTCCGGGGCCGGCGCATCGCGGAGCGAGGCGCCGGGGGGCACCGCAGGCGACCCGGCCGGAGGCGCCATTTGCTTCCGGAGCTCCGCCTCAGCCTGCTCGGGGGTCAGTTCGCCCTTCTTCACCTTTTCGAGAATCTCCTTCATCGTTTCTTCGTGAACCGGACGACGGCGAAGGAGATGGCCATCAGGAGGAAGGCCGCTCCCAGGCCGATGAGACCGAGCCAGTAGGCGCGGAGCGTGACCCCCTCGGCCTTGGCGGGGCCCGCCGCCGCTCCGCCCCCCTCGTACATGAAGCCCGAGCGAAGGTAGGCAATCAGGTCCCACTTGTCCTGGTCGCTGAGGCCGGCGAACGCGGGCATGGCGGTCCCGGGCCGGCCGTTGGTGATGGTGTTGAAGAGGTCGGCGTCGGTCCGGGCCGCGAAGCGGCTCAGGTCGTGGAAGTTGGCCGGCGGGGGCACAAGGGAGGGCGCGCCGCTCCCGTCCCCCGCGGCGCCGTGGCAGGAGGAGCAGGTGGGGTTCGCTCTGCGCTCGAACACCTCCTTCCCGCGCTCGGCGCTGGGAACCTTCTGCGGCTTGGGCGGCACCGGGGGGCCGGAGGCCGCCGGGGCAGCGGGGGAAACCGTCGCGTTGGCCCCTTGCGCCTGGGCGATGGAAACGGCGACGACCGTCAAAAACACGAGGCAAACGGCGAGAGGGGCGCGTGTGCGCATCATCTTAACCTTAAAGTTGGTTTAAAAATCTTCCCAACGACGCGCAGGTCCTTTTATCTTTCCCCTCATCCGCCATGAGTGATGCGCGTCGCCGACGCCATGTCCCACTCCGTGGTCTCCACCACTCCCGGCGCCTCCGTCTCCGAGGCCGCGAAGACCATGGGCGACCTCCGCATCGGCTGCCTGGTGGTCCGGGAGGGCGAGAAACTGGCGGGCATCCTCACCGAGCGCGACATCCTGAACCGCATCGTGGTCCCCGGCAGGGACCCCCGGAAGACCCGGGTCGCGGAGGTGATGACCCACACGGTGATGACGGTCTCCTCCCAGACCCCCATCGAGGAGGCGGCCGACATCATGGCGACCCACCGCATCCGGCGGCTGCCGGTCCTCAGGGACGGGAGGCTCGCGGGCATCCTCACCTCCTCCGACATCGTCCGGGTCTACCTCGACGTGGACCGGGTCATCCGACAGGTGGTCGTGAAGGAGCGCGAGACCGGGGCTGGCGAAACATAAAGAGCCGGGAATCCAACTCCGAGCCATGACCCCTCCCCGCCACGCGGACGAGGTGTTCCGCTCCCTCCGCCGCCGCTTCCGGGAGGACACCACGACCCTCGGCGCCATCCGCGAGGGGGAGCCGGAAGACCCGTTCCGGGTGCTGATTGCCACCATCCTGAGCCAGAGGACCCGGGACGAGAACACCGGGAAAGCCTCCCGGGCCCTGTTCGCGAAATACGCGACCCCGGCCGCCATCGAAGGGGCGCCGCTCGCCGACCTGAAGCGCCTCATCCGCCCCTGCGGCTTCTACAACCAGAAGGCCCGGGTCCTGAAGGAGACGTGCCGGGCCCTCCGGGAGCGCCACGGAGGCCGGGTCCCGGACGCCCTCGACGAACTCCTGGCCCTCCCCGGCGTGGGGCGCAAGACCGCCAACTGCGTCCTCGTCTACGGGTTCCGCAAGCCCGCCATCCCGGTGGACACCCACGTTCACCGCATCTCCAACCGCCTCGGCTGGGTCCGGACCCGAACCCCGGAGGAGACCGAGGAGGCCCTCGTCCGGACGGTCCCGCGGAGATACTGGCTCGACCTCAACGAGTTCCTCGTCCGGTTCGGCCAGGAGGTCTGCAGGCCCGTCGGGCCCAGGTGCGGGGAGTGCGACTTCACCTGGTGCCCCTCCCGGCGGCTTCCCGCGGGCCGTGCATTGTCTCTCGCCGCCGGGCCGGGTTCGGCGAAGGGGGCGGCATGAGCGCCGGAACCGCCTACGGCGCGGTCTCCATCCTCAACGCCCTCGCCACCGGCCGCGGCTGCGCGCTGGCGGTCTCCCTCCAGGCGCGGGCGCGGGTCGAGGTGGGGCGCGACCTGAAGGGCGTCGAGGCCCGGGCGTGGGGCCCCGAGGGGCCCGTGGAGCCCCGGCTTGCGGTCCTGGCTGCCCGGAACGTCCTCCGCCGGGCGGGCCACGCCGGCGGGGCGCGCGTCCAAATCAAAAGCGAGGTCCCGACCACCCGGGGCCTCAAGAGTTCGTCGGCGGCGGCGAACGCGGTGGTCCTGGCGACTCTCGACGCCATCGGCGCCCGACTCCCCCTCCGCGAGGCTGTGCTTCTCGGGGTCGATGCAGCCCGGAAGGCGGGCGTCACGGTGACCGGGGCCTTCGACGACGCCTGGGCCTCGGCAGCCGGGGGCCTCGCCTGGACCGACAACCGGCGCGACCGGCTGCTCCGGAGCGGCGAGGTGCGCTCCCCGGTCCTGGTTCTCGCCCCCGAGCGGCGCCCCCCGGAGGTCCGGCGCCGGGACCTGGAGCCCGTGGCGCCCCTCGTCCGGCGCGCCGAGGCGCTGGTCCGGGCCCGCCGATACCCGGAGGCGATGACCCTCAACGGCCTCGCCTACTCCGCCGCGCTGGGCTACGACCCGAGGCCGGCCCTGGAAGCCCTCGCTCACGGGGCCTCCGGGGCGGGGCTCTCGGGGACCGGCCCCTCGGTGGCGGCGCTGGTGGACTCCTCGACCGACATGGCGGCCATCGAGAACCTGTGGAGGGGCCGGGGGCGGGTCCTGCGGCTGCGGGCGGTCCCCAAACGCAAACTCTGATGTGCCCGCCCCCCATCTGATTTCCATGAGGCCTCTCGCTCGGGTCCGGCGCGACATCGAAAAGGTGGACACGGCCCTCGTGGACCTCATCGCCCGCCGCATGGCCCTGGTGGAGGAGGCGTGCCGGGCCAAGGTGGCGATGGGCAGGCCGGTGGTGGACATCGAGCGCGAACGGGTTGTTCGGAGGAACGCCCGGGCCCTCGCCCGCAGGCGCGGCCTCGACCCGGAGGCCCTCGACGCACTCTTCGCGCTCATCATCCGCTTCGCCACGGAGCGGGAGGAGTCCCTCTGCCGCGGCTCCATGACCTACGCCCGGGCCGGGGTGGACATCGCCGCCCGGGACCGGACCGTGGATTCGCTCATGGCCCCCGTCCGGTTCGCGCGCCGGGGCCTCGGGCGGACGCTGCTCGACAAGCACTACGCGGGCGTCGTGGACCTGCCGGGCCCGTGGGGCGTCGCCATCACCACCGACGGCGTCGGGACGAAACTGCTTGTGGCGTCGGCCCTCGAAAAGTTGGACACCGTCGGCATCGACTGCGTCGCCATGAACGTGAACGACCTCCTCTGCGTGGGGGCCGAGCCGGTCGCATTCGTGGACTACCTCGCGGTCCAGAGGCCCGACCCGGCCCGCGCCCGCGACATCGGCAAGGGGCTGGCGGCCGGGGCCCGCCTGTCGAACGTGAGTCTGGTCGGCGGCGAGACCGCCGTCCTGCCGGAACTGGTCCACGACTTCGACCTCGCCGGGACCGCCCTCGGGTTCGTGCGGAAGGACGCCATCATCACCGGCAAGGCCATCCGCCCCGGAGACGCGGTCGTCGGCGTCCCGAGCAGCGGCATCCACTCCAACGGCCTCACACTCGCCCGGAAGGTCCTGAAAGCGCGGGGCCACAGATACGGCGACCCCTGCCCGTGGGACCGGGGCCGGACCCTCGGCGAGGAGTTGCTGGAGCCCACCCGCATCTACGTGCCCGAGGCGATGCGGCTGCTGAAGAGGTGCGAGGTCCGCGGCCTCGCCCACATCACCGGCTCGGGGCTGCTGAAGTTGCGGAGGCTCACGGGCCACGGGTTCAGCCTCGACGACCCCCTGGAGCCGCCGCCGGTCTTCGACTTCCTGGAGATGGAGGGGCGCATCGCGCCGGAGGAGATGTTCCGCACCTTCAACATGGGGATGGGGTTCGCGGCGGCGGTGCCGCAGAAAGAGGCGGACGCGGCGGTCCGTGCGTGCGGGAAGGGGGCGCAGATTGTGGGGAAGGTGACGAAGGAGGAAGGAATCCGGGTGAAGAGCCTGAGGGTGGACTCGAAACCGGGGAAGCAAAGTTAAAGAGTTCCCTGCCTTTTCCCCTGGATGAAATTCGACGTCGGCATCCAGCCGTCGGTCCTCGACAGGGTCGGCCCGGCCGCCGCCGCTGCCGAGGCCGCCGGCGCCTCGGGCCTCTGGATAGGGGAGACCACCCACGACCCGATGCTGGTCGCCTCCATCGTCGCCCCCGCCACCTCCCGGGCCCAGATTGGCACCGGCGTCCTCATCGCGTTCCCCCGCAGCCCCATGGTCACCGCCCTCCAGTCGTGGGACCTCCAGCAACTCTCGAAGGGGAGGTTCGTCCTCGGCCTCGGGACGCAGGTCAAGGGGCACATCGAGCGCCGCTACTCGACCCCGTGGCTGCCCCCGGCGGCCCGCATGAAGGAGTATGTCCAGTCGCTCTACGCCATCTGGGAGTGTTGGCAGAACCGGAAGCCCCTGAAGTATGAGGGCAAGTTCTACAAGTTCAGCCTGATGACCCCATTCTTCAACCCGGGCCCGACCAAGTTCGGCCGCCCCAAGGTGTGGCTCGCGGCGCTCAACACCCGGATGTGCAAACTCGCCGGCGAGGTGGCCGACGGCGTCAACATCCACCCCTTCCACACCCGGAAATACCTGGAGGAGAAAGCCATCCCCGCGGTCAAGGAGGGGTTGAAGGCCTCGGGCCGGGCCAACGGCGCGTGCGAGATTGCGACCGCAGCCTTCGTGGCCGCCGGCGACACCGAGCGCGAAATCAAATCCATGAAGGAGATGGTCCGCTCGCAACTCTCGTTCTACGGCTCCACCAAGTCCTACTTCGCCGTGTGGGAGGCCCACGGCTGGCAGGCGGTCGGGGAGAGACTGCGGGAGATGTCCCTGAAGGGGGAGTGGGCCAACATGCCGAAGGCGGTCCCCGACGAGGCGCTGGAGACCTTCACCGTGTCCGGGTCGTGGGACGAGATTCCCAGGAAACTCAAGCAGAAATACGGCGGCCTCGTGGACCGCCTCGCGCTCTACTTCCCGTTCCAGCCGGGGAAGCAGGACGCGCTGATGAAGAAGATTGCCGAGGGCATCGCGTAGCCCGCGCTCCTCCTCTCCGCGGGGTCGCCCGAGTCGGGATTTGAACCCGAGTCCCCGGCTCGACAGACCGGGATACTAGGCCACTATACTACCCGGGCACTGGTCCGGGATTCCCCGCTCACGCCTCTTCAACCTTTGGCGCCCTTATACTTCCCGCGCCCTCTTCCTCACCAGCCGCCCGCTCTGGTAGTCCTCGATGGCCTGGGCAATCTCCGCCCGGTTGTTCATCACGAACGGCCCCCAGCGCGCGACCGGCTCCCGCAGCGGCGGGGCGGCGGCCAGAAGGACTGTCGAGTCGCGTGCCGCCTCGAAGAAGACCGCGTCCCCCGGTCCGAGGACCGCGACGTGGCGCGCGGGCACGGCCGTGCGCGCCGGACCGAGGGCGATTTCGCCGTCGGCGACGACGAGGAAGCCGTTCATCTCCCGCGGGACTTCGCGCCGGAACGAGACGCCCGCCTTGAGCCGCACGTCCTCGTAAATCACGGGGTAGCGGGCGTGGTTCTCCTGCTCCCCGCCCGCCAGGAGCCGCTGCCGGAC
>CAZANW010000014.1:27018-34490 GCA_964486625.1 uncultured Halobacteria archaeon | reverse complement strand
CGTCCTCTGGGCAGAACTGGGCAGCACCCTCCTGGAGGAGATGAAGCCCCGGGGCTACCGCTCCCTCGTGGTGGACCACCACCCTCCCTCCGGGCGACCGGGAGGCCGGGTCGAGATGCTCAACCCATACTCCTTCGGATTCGAGGGCTCGACCGAAATCAGCGGCGCCGGGGTCGCCTTCCTCCTCGCCCGCGCCCTCGACCCCGCCAACCGGGACCTGGCCGACCTCGCCGTCGTGGGGGCCCTCGCGGACACCCTCGACCGGGCCGCGGGCCGCCTCCCCGGCCTCGCGCGGAGCGTGCTCGACGCGGGCCGGGAAGTCGTGGAGGCCGCCCCCGGACTCCGGGCCTTCGGCGCCTCCAGCCGCCCGCTCATCGCCTGCCTCTCCGGCCTGCCCACCCTCGGGAGCCCGGGCCGGGTGGCCTCCTTCCTCCGCGACCTGCGGCTGCCGGCCCGCGACGGCCGCGGATGGCTCAAGTGGCCCGACCTCGACGCCTCCGAACAGAAGGTCCTGGCCCGCGCCCTCCTTCACCTCGCCCTCGCCGCGGGCTCCGACCCCAACGCGGTGGTGGGCGAGACCTACCGCCTCCCCCGCCGCCCCCCGCCCCTCCGGGACGCGGCCGAGTTCGCCAGCCTCCTGAACGCCACCGCCCGCTACGGCCGGGGGGAGGTGGGGCTCGCGCTCTGCCTGGAGAGCCGGGGGCTCCCCGAGGCCGCGGCCCTCGCCGGCCGCCACCGGCGGGCCATCTCGAAGGGGGTCCGCGCCCTCCTCGACGGGGGGCCGGAGGAGCGGCGCCACTACCGCTACTTCGACGGCCGGGGCACCATGCCGGAGCAGGTGGTGGGGGCGGTGGCCACCGCCTCCCTGCGCCGCCTCCGGGACCCGGGGCCCATGGTGGTCTTCTCCTCGTCGCGCTTGGAGGAGGCGCCGACCTTGAAGGTCTCGGCCCGGGCGCTCGCCGCGCGGGCCCCCCTCGGGGCCGCCCTTGCCCTCGCCGCCCGGCGGGCCGGCGGGGTCGGAGGGGGCCACGGATGCGCCGCCGGGGCCCGCATCCCGGCCGATGGCCTGGAGCCTTTCCTGGAGAGCCTGGACGCCGCTCTCGCCCCCGGGGGCGTCGCGCCCTCCTGAAGGGCCGTTCAACTCCCGCCCGGGGTTTCGCCGGAGATTTCAGGAGTCCTCCGGAGGCGGGTGAGGGGAATCCACCGCCCCCCTCCCGGGTTGAACGCGAATGGAAAACCGTGAGCCAGGAAAGCCTTTAGGGGCCCCCCTCCAACGGGCCATGAGGAGGCCCCACTCATGGCCAACGTCACGTGGAAAATCGGAGGCCAGGCCGGCGACGGCATCGAGTCCACCGGCGAGATGTTCGCCTACGCCGCCTCCCGCTACGGCCTCCACCTCTTCACCCACCGCAACTTCTCCTCCCGCATCCGGGGGGGCTACACCTCCTACGAGGCCCGCCTCCATCACGGCCGGGTCTTGGCGCGCTACGACACCTTCGACGTCCTGATTGCCCTCGACCAGGAGACGATTGACCGGGACATCGACGACGTCCGGGACACGGGCGTCCTCATCTACGACTCGACCAACTACAAGCCCGAGATGGACGGGAAGCACTGGAAGCGCCTCCGGGCCTACGGCATCCCCATCACCGACTTGGCGATTGGAATCGGGTCGGACATCTACCGGAACACGGTGGCGGTGGGGGCCTCCTGCTTCCTGCTGGGGCTCCCCATCGAGAACGTCATGGAAATCATCACCCGCATGTTCGGCCGCAAGGGCTCGGAGGTCGTGGAGTCGAACCGGAAGGCCCTGGAAACGGGCTGGGCCTGGGCCAAGGAGAACATCGGGGTCCAGAAGGACCTGCGGGTGGAGCAGGTCCCGGGCCGGAAACTCTACCTCATCACCGGCAACGAGGCCATCGCGATGGGGGCCATCCGGGCGGGGTGCCGCTTCTTCGCGGGCTACCCCATCACCCCGGCCACCTCCATCATGGAGTTCCTCATCCGCCACTTCCCCGAATACGGCGGCGTCGCCATCCAGGTGGAGGACGAGATAGCGGCCATCCACGCCGCCATCGGGGCGGGCTACATGGGGGCCCGCTCGATGACCTCCTCCAGCGGCCCCGGCATCAGCCTGATGACCGAGGCGCTCGGGCTCGCGGGCATGACCGAGATTCCGGTGGTCCTCGTGGACGTCCAGCGGGCGGGGCCCTCCACCGGCCTGCCCACGAAGCACGAGCAGGGGGACCTCAGCCACGCGGTCTTCGGGGGGACCGGCGACATCCCCCGGGCCGTCCTGGCCCCCGGGACCGTGGAGGAGTGCTTCGAGGAGGTCCAGCGCGCATTCAACCTGGCCGACCGGTTCCAGTGCCCGGTCCTCGTCCTCGCCGACGAGGAGCTCTGCATGAACAAGCAGAGCGTCGAGAAACTGAACATGGACTCGGTCCCCATCGACCGGGGCGAAATCGTCTACTCGGTCAACGCGGGCTACAAGCGCTACCTCCAGACCCCGACGGGGGTCTCCCCCCGGGTGGTCCCGGGGGCGCCGGGCGGGGCCCACGTCGAGTCGGGCGCCGAGCACGCCGAAGAGGGGCGCATCATCGAGAACCCCCACCTCCGGCGGGCGATGATGGAGAAGCGCATCCGGAAACTCAAGCACCTCGCCGCCCACCTCCCGCCGCCGATGCTCTACGGCGACCCGAAGGCCGAGACCATCCTGGTGGGGTTCGGCTCCACCACCGGCCCCGCCCTGGAGGCCCTCGGCCGGTTCCGCAACGGCGACGGCCGCAAGGCCCCCCGGGGCAAAAAGGTCGCCTACCTCCAGTTGAAGGCCCTCTGGCCCTTCCAGGGGGAGGAGGTCCGCAAGCTCCTGGCGCCGGCGAAGAGGGTCATCGTCGCGGAGAGCAACGCCACGGGCCAGTTGGCCCGGCTCCTCCGGTCGGAGATGGACGGCCACGACCGCATCCGCTCCCTGCTCAAGTACGACGGGCGGCCCTTCCGGCCCAGCGAGATTGTCGAGGGGGTGAAGTCGCTCCAGTGAGCGCCGAAGCGCGCGCCCCCGCGCCGCAGGCTCCCCGGGCCCCGACGGACAAGAAGCTCTTCACCGGATACAAGTCCACCTGGTGCCCCGGGTGCGGCGACTTCGGGGTCCTGGAGGCCGCCAAGCGGGCCTACGCGGAACTCGGCTACACGCCGGACGACATGGTCCTGATTGCGGGCATCGGGTGCTCGGGCCGCATCGGGGCCTACTTCAGGTGCTACGCCCTCCACGTGACCCACGGCCGGACCCTTCCGGTGGCGACGGCCGTCCGTTTGGCGAACCCGGAGCGGCCGGTCCTGGTGGCCTCCGGCGACGGCGATGCCTACGCCATCGGCCTCGGCCACTTCCTCCACGCGGTCCGCCGGAACGTGGACGTGACCTACATGGTCATGGACAACGAGGTCTACGGCCTCACCCTGGGCCAGAAGAGCCCGACCGCCCAGTTGGGGCTCGTGACCAAGACGAGCCCCGGCGGGGTCGTCGATCCCCCCATCCGGCCCATCCCCCTGGCCCTCATCTGCGGCGCCACTTTCGTGGCGCAGGGCTTCTCGGGGGAGGTGAAGCAACTCGCGGACATCCTGAAAGCGGCCGCCCGGCACAAGGGGTTCGCCCTGGTGAACGTCTACAGCCCCTGCGTCACCTACAACAAGACCCACTCCTACGACTGGGCCCGGCCCCGGGTCCGCCCCATCCCCGAGGCGGAGTGGAGCAACGGAGACTTCGACAGGGCGATGAGGATGGCCATGGAGTTCCCGGCGACCATCCACACCGGGGTCCTCTACCAGACCCGGAGGCCGACCCTCGAGGAACTCAAGGGGGCCCCGCGGTCCATCGTGGCCCCCGAGGCATTCCGGCCGGCGGACGTGACGCCGCTGCTGGAGGAGCTCTACTGATCCATGAAAGCACAAAGCACGAAACTCTAAATCCTAAACAAATTCAAAATTCAAAGCACAAAATCCAAAACGGAAGTTTTGATTTTTGGATTTTGGTCATTTGGATTTGTTTAGGATTTCGGATTCGAATTTAGGATTTTTCCTTCCCCATCCGCTCCGCGATTTCCTTCTTCAACTGCTCCTCGCTCTTCCCCTCGACGGAGATGCCGAGGTCGCGGGCCGCCTTCACCACGGGGCTCTCGGGCGGCTTCGGCTCCCGCATCTCCCGCTCCACCTCCTCCCGGCCCCTCCGGAACTCCCCCATTGCCCTCCCCATCGAGCGGGCCAACTCGGGGAGTTTCTTGCCGCCGAAGAGCAGCAGGACGATGACGAGGATAAGGAGCCACTCGAAGCCCCCGATGCCGAACTGCATCCCGGAAGTGGGGCGAGGAGGTTAAAGGGGTTTCCTCGCCCTCTCGGCCCCGAGGGCCAGCAGGTATCCCGCCCCGTAGAGGGCGAGCATGGGGGCGGCCACCAGCATCATGGTGACCCCGGTCCCGTCAGGGGTGATGATGGCCGCGAAGAGGAAGATGGCCAGGGTGGCCAGCCGCCAGTTCCGTCGCCAGAAGCCGGAGGAGACCACCCCGAGGACCGCCAGCCCCCGCATCACCACCGGCATCTCGAAGACCAGCCCGAAGGCGGCGCCGAATAGGGTCACGACGCCGATGAAGTCGGCCAGGTGGAGGAAGGGGGTCGCCCCGGCGGCGAGGGCGTAGGTGTAGAGGAAGGGGAGGGCGAAGGGGAGGAAGAGGAAGTAGGAGAAGAGGTTCCCCGCCACGAAGAGGGCGGTGGCGGGAGCCACGAACCGGACCAAGAGCCGCCGCTCCCGGCTTCGCAGCGCGGGGCTCACGAATCGCCACGCCTGGTGGACGACGACCGGCATCCCGACGAGGAGGCCGAAGAAGAGCGCCGCCTGAAGGGAGGCCGCCACCCCGTCGAAGGGACCGGTGACCACCAGCGTGATGCCGGTCGACTTCGGCACGAGGTCGTCGGCCATCTTCCGGAGCATCTGGGTCGAGAGGGTGTCGGTGAGGGAGGGCCAGGGGTAGGCCACGGGCAGCCCCCCGAGGCTCGCGCTGCGCAGCGAGAAGGTGAAGGCGAAGAGGGTCGCGCCCCCGACGGCCGCCACGGCGACCAGGACCCGCCTCCGCAGCTCCTCGACGTGGTCCCAGAAGGGCATCTCGGTTTCCGGGCGGTCCATGGGCCCCGGTGGTTGGAAGAAGATTGAAGGTTCCGGGAACGCGCCGGAAGCGGGGAAGATGCGGGGCGGCGCGGGTGAGCCTCAGGCCAGCGCGAGCATGCGCTCGATAGCGAGCCGCGCCCTCGACGCCACAGGCTCCGGGACCCGCACCTCGTGCTGGAGGTCCTGGAGGGACCAGAGGACCTTCTCCAGCGCGTTCCGCTTCATGTGGCCGCAGACCGCCCCCTCGGCCGCAGGGTAGAGGGTCGCGTCGGGCCGGAGTTTCTCCATCTTGTGGAGGATGCCGGTCTCGGTCCCCACGATGAACTCCTTGGCGGGCGAGGCGGCCACGTGGCGCACCATCCCCTCGGTGCTCAGCACGCGGTCCGCGAGGTGGATGCAGGAGGTCATGCACCCGCACTCCGGGTGCATCAGGAACTCGGCTCCCGGGTGGGCCTCCTTCAGGGCCCGGACCTCCTCGGTCCGGACCATGACGTGGACCGGACAGTAGCCGGGCCAGATGCGCATCTTGCGGCCGGTCTTCTGCTCGAGGTAGGCCCCGAGATATTTGTCGGGGAGGAACAGAATCTCCCGGTCCGGGGGGATGGCCTGGATGACCTTCAGGGCGTTGGTGGAGGTGCAGCAGTAGTCCGACTCCGCCTTCACGTCGGCGGTGGTGTTCACGTAGGAGACCACCACCGCCCCGGGGTGGGCCGCCTTCCAGGCCCGCAACTGCTCCACGGTGACCATGTCGGCGAGGGAGCACCCGGCCTCGGGGTCGGGCATGAGGACGCGCTTGGAGGGGTTGAGGATGGCGGCGGTCTCGGCCATGAAGCGGACCCCGGCGAACACAATCACGTCGGCCTCCGTCTTCGCCGCCGCCTGGGCCAGCCCCAGGGAGTCGCCGAGGAAGTCGGCCACGTCCTGGATTTCCGCCTCCTGGTAGTTGTGGGCGAGAATCACCGCGTTCCGCCTCTCCTTCCAGCGGAGGACCTCGTCGGCCAGCTCGCTCCGGGAGCCGTTGGCCTTCCGGGGGAAGCCCCCGGGAACCGGGGAGGGGAGGACTGCGGCCATCGTGGGGTGTGGGCTCAGAGCCGGTTTAACCCTTTCCAAAGTCGCCCGGGCGGCGGGGGAGAACATCCAGGCTCATGTCCACCGCCCGGACTGAGTGGGTCAGGGCGCCCATGGAGACGACGTCGGCCCCCGCCCGGGCGTGGGCCGCCAGGTTCCGCCGGGTGACGCCCCCCGACGCCTCCAGGACGACCCGGGAGCGGAGGCCCGCCCGCCGGAGGAGGCGGTGGGCCCGGGCCACCCCGGCGGGACCCATGTTGTCGAGCATCACGGTTTTCGCCCCGAGGCGGGCAGCGAGGAGGGCGTCCCCGGGAGAGGTCACCTCCACCTCCACCGGCCTGCGGGCGGCGAGCGCCCGCCGGAGGGCGGCCTCCAGGGAGCCCGCGGCCGCGATGTGGTTGTCCTTGACCAGGATGGCCGAGTCGAGGCGCTCCCGGTGGGGCCACCCGTCCCCGAGGGCCACCGCCCGCTTGTCGAAGGCGCGGAGGCCCGGGGCGGTCTTGCGGGTCGCCGCGACCCGGGTCCCGCGGCGGGCCCGCCGGGCGATGTCGGCGCACCTCCGGGTCTCGGTGGCGACGCCGGACATCCGCTGGAGGAGGTTCAGGGCGGTCCGCTCGGCCGCGAGGATGGCCCGGGTGGGGCCCGAGACCTCGAGGACGGAGGCTCCGGCCCGGACCCACGCCCCCTCCCGGACCCGGGGGCGGGCCCGGGCCCCGGCCAGGCGGAAGAGACGCGCGGCCTCCCGGAGGCCGGCGACGACGGCCCTCTCCTTGAGCCGCACGACGCCCCGGGAGCGGTGGCCCGCCGGGACGACCGCCCGCGTGGTGACGTCCCCGCGGCCGAGGTCCTCGCGCAGGAAGGCGAGGAGGGTCCGATTCGGGGGGGACTGGGTTCCCATGGGACTTCTTTAAACTCCGGCCGTCCTACCTAATGTTGTGGCCGTCGAACTCGCCAAGAAGCACTGCCAGCCGTGCGAGGGGGGGGTCCCTCCCATGGGGGAGAGCGAGGCGCAGGCCTGCCTGCTCCAGGTCCCCGGCTGGTCCCTGGTGGACGGAAAGAAACTCCGGAAGGAGTGGCGGCTGAAGGACTTCAAGCAGGCGTGGGGCCTCTTCAGCCAGATTGCGCTCCTCGCTGAGGAGGAGGCCCACCACCCCGACATGCGCATCACCTACAACTGGATTCGCATCGAACTGACCACCCACGCCATCGGCGGCCTGTCGGAGAACGACTTCATCATGGCGGCGAAGAT
>CAZANW010000014.1:9011-26918 GCA_964486625.1 uncultured Halobacteria archaeon | reverse complement strand
AGCCCCTGGGTGGCCCCATGTGGCGCTACCTCCGCTACCTGGCGGCCGCGGCCATGGTCGTCCTCCTGGTGGCGTGGGTGGGGACCGGCAACTTTCTCCAAGCCATTCGCCAGATGCGCATCGAGTATCTGGGCCTCTCCATCCCCACCTACGTGACGGGCCTCGCCGTCGTGGGAATCCGGTGGCGGTTCCTCCTCTCCCCTTTGGGCCCCTACTCCTTCCGCCGCTCCATGCGGGCCGTCCTGGCGGGGCAGGCGATGGCCGAGTTCACGCCCGGGCGGGCCGGGGACGCCTTCCGGGCCTACATGGCGAAGAAGGACGGGGTGGGGGAGTTCGCGGCCACCCTCCCCGTCTGGGCCGTGGAGCGGCTCCTGGACGTCGTGGTCATCGCCTCCGCCGCCCTCCTCACCTCGGCGACCCTCGTCGAACTGCTCCCGACCCGGGGCCTCGTGCTCCTCCTGGCCGTGCCCCTCCTGACCGCCGGGTCCCTGCTGGCCCTCATCCTGGTCCTCTCCCGGTTCCCCAAGGCCGGGGAGAGGCTGTTCCAGATTCTCCTGCGGCCCCTGCGCCGCCTGCGCCTCTTCGAGGCCAACCCGGCGGCGACCTTCTTCGCCTCCGGCCGGGAGGCCCTCCAGCCCCGGCGGCTGGTCCCCGTCCTGGCCCTCACCGCCCTCTTCTGGAGCCTCAGCATCCTGCGGTGGACCCTGGTGGCGCGCGGCCTGGGGGCCGACGTCCCGCTCTCCACCATGGCCTTCATCGTCCCGGCCGCCTACCTCGCCTCGGCGATTCCCATCACTCCCGGGGGACTGGGCCTCCTGGAACTGGGGGCGACCTCCCTCCTGGTGGGCGTGGTCGGGATTCCCCCCGCCCAGGCCGCGGCCATCCCCTTCGTCGACCGGGCCGTCCACGCGCCGTTCTACATCGTTCCCGGGCTTCTCATCGCCACCGTGGAGATGGGGCGCCGGCCCCTGCAGAAGATTGAGTGAATTCCAACCGCCGCCGACGGGACGAGAGGGTTTCCGAGGGGAGTGGCAACTATGGGCGGTTCTCCCGGAACCAGCGGACGGTCTTCTCCAGCCCCTCCCGGAACCCGGTGCGGGCGCGGAAGCCGAACTCCCGGTGAGCCCGCTTGGTGTCGAAGAGGCGCCGGGGCTGGCCGTCGGGGCGGCTCGTGTCCCAGCAGATGGAGCCCTGGAAGCCCGTGACCTTCTTCAGAATCTCCACCAACTCGCGGATTCGAATCTCCTGCCCGGTGGCCAGGTTCACCGGGTCGGACTTGTCGTAGCGCTCCGCCGCCAGGAGGATGCCCTCGGCGCAATCCTCGACGAAGAGGAACTCGCGGCCCGCGTTCCCCGTGCCCCACACCACCACCTCGGGGGTCCCCGCGTCCACCGCCTCCACCATCTTCCGGGTCAGGGCGGCAATCACGTGGGAGGTCTCGAGGTCGAAGTTGTCCCGGGGGCCGTAGAGGTTCGCGGGGAGGAGGGTCACGGCGTTGAAGCCGTATTGCGCCCGGTAGGCCTCCGCCTGGACCGCCAGCACCCGTTTGGCGATGCCGTAGGGCGCGTTGGTCTCCTCCGGGTAGCCGCTCCAGACGTCCTCCTCCCGGAACGGCATCCGCGCGAACTTGGGGTAGGCGCACACCGAGGAGACCCCCACGAACTTCTCCACCCCCGCGACGCGGGCGGCCTCCATCAGGTGGAGGTTCATGAGCAGGTTGTCGTGCAGGAGGGGGACCGGATTCTTGATGTTGTAGGCGATGCCCCCCAGGTGGGCGGCGATGTGGAGCACGACGTCGATGCCCTCCACCGCCTTTCGGCAGTTTGCCTCGTTCCGCAGGTCGAGGGTGTTGCTCCTCGGGACCCGGATGTTCCCGGAGGGGACCCCGCGCCGGGCCAGCCCCTCCACCACGTGGGAGCCCAGGAAGCCCGCGCCCCCCGTCACCAGGATGCGCTTCTGCCGGAAGTCGAGCGCGTCCGCCATCGCGCGCTACGGCCTCCGGAGCCACGAGAAGCCGTTGCCCTTCAGGAAGGCGATGCCCTCCCCCGGCGGGTCGAGGCCGAGGGCGGCCATCTCGTGGTCCACCAGAATCTTGACCAGTTCCCGGAACGTGACCCGGGGCTTCCACTCCAGTTCCTCCTCCGCCTTTCTCGCGTCGGCCCGCAGGTCCTCGGTCTCCGTGGGGCGGAAGTAGCGGGGGTCAATCTTCACGTGCTCCTTCCAGCGGAGGCCCGCGTAGGAGAAGGCGGCCTCCACGAACTCCTGGACCGTGTGGGAGGCTCCCGTCCCGAGGACGTAGTCCCCGGGCTCCTTCCGGCGGAGGATGCGCTTCATGCCCTCCACATACTCCGGCGCGTATCCCCAGTCCCGCTTGGCCTTCAGGTTCCCCAGGTAGACGACTTTCTCCTTCTTGGCCCGGATGGCGGCGACGGCCCGGGCCACCTTCCGGGTCACGAAGGTCTCCCCCCGCCGGGGGGACTCGTGGTTGAAAAGAATTCCGTTCGACGCGTGGAGGCCGTAGCCCGCCCGGTAGTTGGTGACCATCCAGTAGCTGTAGACCTTGGCGGCCGCGTAGGGGCTCCGGGGGCGGAGGGGGGTGGCCTCGTTCTGGGGCGGGGGGGAGGCCCCGAACATCTCGCTGCTGGAGGCCTGGTAGAACCGGGTCTTGATTTCGCTCCGCCGGATGGCCTCCAGCAGCCGCGTGGTCCCGAGGGCCGTGATGTCCCCGGTGTACTCGGGCATGTCGAAACTCACCCGGACGTGGCTCTGGGCTGCCAGGTGGTAAATCTCGTCGGGCTTGATGTTGTAGATGAGGTGGCCCAGGACCCCGCTGTCGGAGAGGTCGCCGTAGTGGAGGAAGAACTTGGCCCCCGGCGTGTGGGGGTCGGTGAAGATGTGGGAGACGCGGCCCGTGTTGAAACTGCTGGAGCGGCGGATGAGCCCGTGGACCTCGTAGCCTTCGTGGAGGAGCAGTTCCGCGAGGTAGGAGCCGTCCTGTCCGGTGACTCCGGTGATGAGGGCCCGGGGCATCTCCCCCAGGAATGCGCGGCGCCTTATATCCTCTTTCCAAACGCGTCGAAAGCCTTTTAGGACCCCGAAGAAGAGCCGCGCCATGCCCCGGACCTCCCTGGTGATTCTGACCCTGAACGAGGTGGAGGGACTCCGGGCCGTCTTCGACAAGATTCCCCGGGACTCGGTGGACGAGATTCTCGGAATCGACGGCGGCTCCACCGACGGGACCGTGGAGTTCCTGCAGGGGAGGGGGGTCCGCGTGGTCCGGCAGCAGGGGAAGGGGCGGGGGAGCGCGATGATTCTGGGGGGGCAGCTCGCCTCCGGGGACGCGGCCATTTTCTTCTCCCCGGACGGCAACGAGGACCCCCGGGACATCCCCAAGATTGTCGGGCGCCTCAACGAGGGCTACGACCTGGTGATTGCCTCCCGCTTCATGCCCGGGGCGCAGAGCGACGACTCGGACGACCCCCTGCGCATCCGGCGCCTCGGGGACAACGTCTTCACCGTCCTGGTGAACCGGCTGTGGAAGGGCCCGAAAGTCACCGACTCCATCAACGGCTACCGGGGGGTCCGGCGCTCCGTGATGGAGCGGCTGAACCTGGACGCCACCTACTACGAGATTGAGATGCAGATGACCATCCGCTGCAAGAAACTCGGGTACCGCATCACGGAGATTCCGACGATTGAGTTCCCGCGGGCGGAAGGAACGAAGACGAAAAGCAAGACGTGGAAAATGGGGCTCTTCTTCGCCCGCGCCATCATCCGGGAACTGTTTATGGGCCGCAGATTCCTGGACCGAGGCCGGTGACGCCTCAGCGCCTGGCCTTTCTCCCCCGGCGCCCCTTCCGCTCCAAGAATCCGCACAGCACTTCCCCGATGAACTCCCGCTCCCGCTTCCCGATTCCCTGGTGGTTGCCGAAGAAGAAGGAGTTCCGCATCACCAGCCGGGCGTTGGGCAGGGAGCCCGCCACCAGATGGGGCACGTGGTCCATCGCGGGCTGCTCCCCCATGTTCCCCGCCATGATGGGGCGGGTCTCGATGCCGTTCTTCTCCAGGTGGGCGACAATCTCCTCGCGGGTGAAGGGGGTTCCGGGGCGGACCGTCAGGGGGTAGCCGAACCAGACGTGCCGGGTCCCGGGCCGCTCCTCGGGGAGAATCAGGAGGTCCCGGTAGGGGTCGAGAAGGCGGTTCCAGTAGCGCGCGTTCTCCCGCCGGATTCGGATGAAGGGCTCCAGGCGGCCCAACTGCCGGAGGCCGAAGGCCCCCTGGGTCTCCATGGGGCGGAAGTTGTAGCCGGGGTAGACGAAGAGGTAGCGCGGGTCGATGTGGGGGTAGCGCTTCCAGTAGGTCTCCCTCTGCCGCAGGGGGCGGGCCATGCCGAAGACCCGGGTGGCCCGGGCCCACTCGGCGAGTTCCTCCCGGTTCGTGACCACCATCCCCCCCTCGATGGTGGTGATGTGGTGGGAGAGGAAGAAACTGAACGTCCCCACGTCTCCGAAGGTCCCGGCCTTCCGCCCCCCGACCTCGGCGCCGTGGCTCTCGCACGTGTCCTCCACCAGGAAGAGGTCGCGCTCCTCGGCCAGTTCGACCAGGGGCTTCATGTCCACGGGGTTCCCGAGGAGGTGGACCGGGAAGAGGGCCCGCGTCCTCTTGCCCAGGGCCCGGGTGACGGATTCGATGCTGATGTTGTAACTCGGCAGTTCCACGTCCACCAGGATGGGGACGCAGCCGACCTGGGCGATGGGGTAGACCGTGGTGGCCCACGTCACCGCGGGGGTGATGACCTCGTCCCCGGGCCACAGGGGGCGCTCCTTCTCCAGCCCCAGGAGGGAGAGGGCGAGGAGGTTCGCCGACGACCCGGAGTTCACCATGATGGCGTGGGAGACGTCCAGGTAGCGCGCGAAGCGGCGCTCGAAGGCCTCGACGTTCTTCCCCATGGTGACGCGGCCGCTGAGGAGGACCTGGAGGGCCGCCTCGATCTCCTCGGGGCCGAACTGCGGGACCATCAGGGGAATCCGGGTTTTCCCGGGGACGAAGGGGGGCGGCCGGACGAAGGCCCGGCGGATGTGGGCGCGGACGGGCGCGGGGAGGGCCATCCCTGACCCAACCCGGCGGTGATAAAACCTTTTAGAAAATGCGAGCGCCCGGGACGTTTCACCTTGCGCGGAGGATTCCCACGCGACGCAGGACCCTCTCGATTCGCTCTTCCCACAGGAAGAGGAAGGGTGCCGCGAGGACGAGGAGGACCCCCCCGAGCCAGAGGGGATTGGGGGAGCGGCCCACGTTCCCGGCCATGACCGGCGGAATCCAGTCGCGGCTGTCCGTGTGGACTAACTCCAGCGGGAACCTGCCCTCCCGGTAGAGGGCGTTGTCGGAGAACTTGTCGTCCGGGAAGCGCTGCTGGGGGAAGAGGAAGAGAGGGCGCAGGGAGCCCGCGACCGCGGCGACCCTGCCCGCGTCGAGGGTGGAGGCGGTCGGGGCGTTTGCCCCCCACAATTCGGTGGCCAGCCCCGCGGGCGGGGAGAAGTTGGCCGAGAGGAGCGCCACGGCGGCGACGGCAGCCGGGACCCACCGGCGCCAAGCGCCGGGCCCTGCGTTCGGCCTTTCGCCTCCGAACTTCTCCAGGAGCCGGTCGAGGCCCGCCGCCCCCAGAACGAGGAAGAGGGGGAGGTAGTGGACCATGTAGCGGTCGGGCCAGACGGAGACCCGGAGGGTGAAGACGTAGAGGCCGAGAATCGAGAGCGCCCAGAAGGGGAGGAGCCACTCCCGCCGCCGGAGGGCGCGCCAGAACCCCCACAGGACGAAGGGTGCCATTCCGAGGCCCACCGCGAGGGGAAGGGCGAGGAGGTGGAAGGTGTCCACCGGGCCCACCTTCCGGGCCTGGGACGGGTCGTCCGCGATGGAGTGGATTCCGAGGAAGTCGGTCCCGAGGACCTGGTTGACCCGGGCGACGTAAGGGAAGAGGGGGTTCCCGTAGAGGAGCTGGAGGCCGGCCATCACGGGGAGCGCCACCGCCAGGAAGCCCGCGGCCAGGAGGAGGACCGTCCGTAGGTTCCTCCGGTTCTGGAGCAGGATGCCGAGGGCGAGGGGTGCGAAGATGTAGAAGAAGGCGGTCTTGGTGGCGAAGGCAAGGCCGAAGGCGAGGCCGGCCCAGAGGAGGTCCCGGGGGCGCCCGAGGGCCCGCGAGCGGTAGTAGAGGCCCGCACCGAGGACCATGAAGGCCGCGACCCCCACGTCCTCGAGGAGGAGGTGGCCGAAGCCCACCAGTTGCCAGTCGAGGCCCACGGCGAGGGCCGCGAGCCAGCCGGCCCGGGGCGAGAAGGCGTATTTTCCGAGGAGGTAGGCCCCGGCCATGAGGACCGTCATCACGAAGAGGCCCCAGAGCCAAGTCCCGTAGCCCACCCACCCCTGGAGCGCCCCGTAGAGGGAGCCCAGGAAGAAGGGGAGCAGGAGGGGCTCGTTTTTGAAAACGGTCTCCCCCACGCTCACCGGACCCGCCGCCACGCCCAGCCGCTGCAGAAATTCGGGGGGAACATTGCTCATGTTCGTGGCCACGTCGCCGTATCCGGCCAGATTCAGCCCCTCCGCGAAGTAGTGCCAGGTGTCGGTGTTGATGCTGTTCTGGAGGGGACCGCCGTAGAAGACTGCGACCCCGAGGTTGGCCAGCCAGACCGCCAGGAGCGCCATCCCGGGCCGGGTGCGGAGGAGCGACAGGACCGGGTTCGGAGCCATGGGCCGCGTCACGCGAGGCGGGCCATGAAGTTTCTCCCCGCTCCGGAGGGCATTGCGCACCCGGTGCCGGTCCGAAATGTTTAAGTGTTTTTAAAATCTTTCAAAGTCACAATGGAGGTGACGAGCATGTCGCTGAAAGACGTCGTGGCCAAGCTCAAGGGCCTCTTCAAGCGCAAGAAGAGCGCCTCTTGAGGCCCATGGGCTCGGAGGGGCCGAAGGAACGGATTGTCGGGGGGCTCTCCCGCCTCCTCCGCACCCTCGGCGTCAAGGACGCCTACGGCCGGGTCTTCTCGACCCTGGCCCTCTCGGAGCGCGGAATGACCGCCCGGGAGCTCGCCAGGAAGACTCGCTACAGCTTGGGCTCTCTCAGCCTCCACCTCGGAGGGCTGGAGCGCTCGGGCCTCGTCTCCCGGGTCCGCCGGGGGCGCTCCTACATCTTCCGCTCGGAGGCCGACCTGAGGGCCCGCTACCGGGAGCGCATTTCCCAGATGCTCCGGAACGAACTGGCGCCCCTGAAGGAGGATCTGGAGGAGGCCATCCGCCGCCTCCGCTCCGGCAAGGAGAGGGACCCCGAGGGGGGGTTGCTGCGGAGCCTCCAAGAGTTGCGGAACCGGGTGGCGGACGCCGAGGTCTATCTGCAGAAACTCCTCGCCGTCGAGCCCGCCTGAACCCCCGCCCGCCGCCACGGGTCGCGAGCGGGCGCTGACAAACTTTAAGCGCCCCCCTCGCAACGCCCTCGATGTCCTCCGCCCCTGCGACCCAAGACGCCTCCCTGGCCGCCCGGGCCGCGGTCCTCGCCCGCATCCAGGAGGCCGAGAAACGGGTCGAGGTGCTCATCGCCGAGGCGAAGCGCGAAGCCGAGGCCCAGGTCCAGAGGGCCCGGGCCGAGGCCCGGCGGGTCGTGGAGGCGGCCCGCTCCGAGGCGGGGGGACGGCGGGAGCGCATCCTCGAAGAGGCCCGCCGGAGCCTCGAAGCGGAGCGGAAGCGCATCCTCGACCGGGGGGTGAAGGAGGCCGCCGAGTTCCGGAGGGCGGCCGAGGCTCGGGTCCCCGCCGCTGTCGAACGAATCCTGGCCCGGCTGGAGGAGGCGATTCATGAAAAAAATGCAAAGTGAAAATTGCAAAGTGCAAAGTGCAAAATTTTGCATTTTGCATTTTTCAATTTGCAATTTGCATTCGGCGATATGCTGACGCCCGACCCGGTCTCCCGCATCCTGGTTGCGGGCTCGCGGGACCGGCTGGAGCCGGTCCTCCGGGTTCTCCAGCGCCTCCGGGTGGTCCACATCGAGGACTACCGGGGGGGCGACGCCGGGTTCTCCCTGGGACGGCCCCTGGAGGGCTCGGCGGCCCTCTCCGAGAAACTGCTCTTCCTCCGCTCCGCGGCCAAGAGCCTCGGGTCGGAGCCCGGGGACCTGGGGGGGCCGGTGGAGGCGGCCCGGCTGGAGGCGAGGTTCCGGGAGATGGAGACCCTCGAAGCGCGGGTCCGGGAGGCGGAGGGGCGCCGCCAGGCCCTCGACGCCCGACTGCGCGACCTGGAGTCCCGCCGTGGGGCCCTCGCGCTCTTCGCGAAACTCCCGCTGCCCCTGGAACTCTACGCCGGCTCGAAGAGCTTGGCGGTCTTCACCGGGACGCTCACGAAACCGCTCCCTCCTGAGAGGCTCGCCGCCTTCGGGGAGCACGAGGCCTTCGGCGGGCCCGAGGAGTTCGCCCTCTTCGTCCCCGCCCCGGCGGCGCCGGCGGCCCAGCGGCTCCTCTCGGAGCACGGGTTCGCCGAGGCGGCCCCGCCCCCCGGGAGCGGGCTCCCCGCCGACCTCCTCGCGAAACTCGACGCCGAGGCAGCCTCCCTGCGGGCCGAGGAGGAGCGGCTCCGGGGCGACCTCCAGCAACTGCGGTTAGCGAACGCCGACCTCCTCCTCGCGGGCGAGGAGCACCTCGCCCTGGAGTCGGAGCGGGCCGAGGCGCCCCTCCGGCTCGCGCTCTCGGCCAACGCCTTCGCCCTGGAGGGGTGGGTCCTGGCCCGGCGGGTCCCGGAACTGGAAGCGGAGTTGCGGAAAGGGGGGAACGACTCCCTCTTCATCGAGACCGCCCCGGGCCGCGGCGACGAGGTCCCGGTCGCGTTCCGGAACCCGCGGCCCGCAAAGCCCTTCGAGGGGCTCCTGGAACTCCTGTCGCGCCCCCTCTACCGCGAGGTGGACCCGACAGCCCTCCTCGCCGTGCTCTTCCCGGTCTTCTTCGGGCTGATGGTCGGGGACGTCGGCTACGGGGCCGCCATCCTCGCCCTCGGCCTCTACCTGGGCCGGCCCGGCAACTTCTTCCAGCGGGTCTTCGGCATCGGCTCGCCGGAACTTTCCCGGGTCATGGTCGTCGCGGCCCTCTCCTCGATGGCGTTCGGGCTGCTTTTTTTCGGGGAGGCCTTCGGCATCCCATTCGCGCCCAAGGAGGCCATCCCCGCGGAGGAGTGGGAGGGGCCCTTCGCCCTCGTGGGCGGGGGGCGGGAACTCTTCTGGTCCTCCATGCTCGGGAACCGGGAGGCCCACTTCTCCTTCGCCGTGGGCGGCCTCACGTTCCCCCTCTCGAAACTCGCGCCCGCCGACATCAACAAACTCCTGCTCCTGACGGCCCTCTTCGGGAGTTTCCACATCTCCCTCGGCCTCCTCCTCGGGCTCCGGAACGAGGCGCGCGCCCACGGGTGGAGGAGTGCGGTGCTGGTGAAGGGGGGCTGGCTGCTGGGCTTCGGGGCCGTGGCCCTCCTCACCGCCTCGGTGTGGGCCTTCGGCCTCCAGCGGGTCCTCGGGGTCCTGAACGGGGCGCTCGCGGGCCAGTTCCCCGGGTTCGCCTATCCCGGGGTCCTCGCCTGGCTCTTCCTTGTCCTGCTGCTGGCCTCCGTCGCCATGGTCTTCGCCGGGGAGGCGGCCCACCTCCACGGCATCGAGAGACTCGGCCCTCTCCTGGAGATGCCCCAGGTCATCACCAACACCCTCTCCTACACCCGGCTCGCCGCGGTGGGCATCGGGAAGGCGGGACTCGCCCTCGTCGCCAACGACTTCCTCTTCACGAAGGGGCTCTACGCGCCCGGGGGCCCCTCGCCGCAGTTCGCGGTCGGCCTCCTGTTCCACATCATGATTCCCTTCCTGGGCATCCTCTCGGGGAGCCTCCAGTCCCTCCGGCTCCACTACTTCGAGTTCTTCTCCAAGTTCTACACCGGCGGCGGGAGGCCCTTCGAGCCCTTCGGCCGGAAGCGGCGGCTCACCAAGGAGGCGCGATAGAAAGGTTCATATGTCCCGTTTCCTTCCCGGGCGAGACATGAAGCGATTCCTCCCGGTGCTGCTCTTCGTCGCCTTGGCGGCCCCCGCCATGGCGCAGGGAGCGGCCGCCGAGTCCAAGGGCTTCTCCAACCTCGGCCTCGCGGTGGGCGCGGGGCTCGCCATCGGACTCGCGGGGCTCGGGACCGGGCTCGCCCAGGCGAACATCGGCGCCGCCGCGGTCGGGGCCATCGCCGAGGACCCGAAGTTCTTCGGCAAGGGGCTCATCATGACGGTCATCCCCGAGACCATCATCATCTTCGGCCTCGTGGTGGCCATCCTCCTCTTCGGCAAGTTCGGTTGATGGGGCTGGAGGGGGTCCTCCGGGAGGTCGAGGCCCGGGGGCAGCGGGAAATCCAAGGAATCACAGAGGCCGCCGCCCGGGAGGCCGACTTGATTCTCTCCCAGGCCGGGGCGGAGGCCCGGAAGATTCTGGAGGCGGCCGAGAAGGCGGCGCGGGAGGAGGCGGAGCGGATGAGGAAGGCGCAGATTCCGGCCGCCGAACTGGAGGCGCGGCGGGAACTCCTCCGGGTGGAGCGGGAGGTCCTTCGGGCGGCTCTGGCCCGGACGCAGGAGCGGCTGGCGGCGTTGGAGGCGGAGAAGAGCAGGAAGTGGCTCGCCCTCCTCGCCCAGCGGGTCCTGAAGGAGGGGGGGAAGAGGCTCTACGGGAGTTCCCGGGACCTCGCCGCGCTCCGGGGCCTGGGCCACCCGGTGGGGGGCGAGGTCAAGTGCGCGGGGGGCGTGGCCGCCGAGACCGGGGACGGGACCGCCTGGATCGACTACACCTACGACACCCTGCTGGAGACCGTGTGGCGGAACTCGCTCAAGGAGATTCACGAGGCCCTGTTTCCCCGGGCGGCGTAGATGGCGAAGGGGGCCCGCGGCGGCGACGTCGCCTACGCGGCCACGAGGGCCAAGGCCCGGCGGGTCCAGTTGCTGCCGGAGGACGCCTACGCCCGCATGCTCCTCATGGAACTGCCGGACATCTCCCGGAGTTTGGGGGAGGCGGTCTACCGGAAGGAGATGGAGGCCCTCGCCACCCGGTTCCGGGGGGTGGACCTCATCGAGGAGGCGACCTACGCGAACCTGGCCCGGACCTACCGGGAGGTCCTCGGGTTCTGCCGGGGGCCGCTCCGGGAGCCGGTGGGCCTCTACCTGCGGAGGTGGAGCCTCTGGAACGTGAAGACCCTCCTCCGGGGGAAGTTCTCGGGGGCTCCGGCCGAGGAGATTCGCGCGAACTTGGTCCCCGCCGGCGAGCTCCCCCCGGGGCTCTTGGAGGACCTCCTCGCCGCCAAGTCGGCCGCCGAGGTCGTCGAGGGGCTGCGGGGGACCCCCTACCACGAGCCCCTCGCCCGGGCCCTCGCCGAGTCGGGCCAAGCCGACAAGGTGAAGAACCTCATGCCCCTGGAGAACCGCCTCGACCGCGCCTACTACACGCTCCTCCTCTCCCGCCGCCCCGCGACCCGCGCCGACCGGCTCTTCCACGACTTCATCCGCCTCGAGGTGGACGTGGTGAACCTCCGGACCCTCCTCCGGCTGAAGGCGGACGGCCAGCCCCCCGAGAGAATCCAGGAGCACCTGCTGCCCGCGGGCAAGCACCTGAAGGCCGACCTCCTGCGGCGCCTCGCGGAGGCCCCCGCCTCCGAGATTCCGGCCCTCCTCCGGGGGACTCCGCTGGCCGTGGCCCTGGCATCCCTGGAGCAGGACCCGGGGGCCGTCGCGAAGGCCCTGCGGGCGCTGGAGAAGTTCCACCTCTCCCGGGCGCGGGTCTTCGCCCACGCCTACCCCCTCTCGCCCCTGCCGGTCCTCGACCTCCTCCTGCGGAAGAAGAACGAGGTGGACAACCTCCGCATCATCGCGCGGGGGAAGGCCGCAGGGATGAAGGAAGAGGAGATTCGGGAGCAGTTGGTGATGTGAGCCCGCGCTCGATGCTCACGCCGGCCCTTCAAATGCAAAATGAAAAATGCAAAGAGCAAAAGTCAAAATTTTTCACTTTTCATTTTGCGCTTTACATTTTGCATTGTTACCCTTGGGTTGCAGACTGTGCCAGCCGCCGCCACTTGCGGCGCCGGAACACCAGTTCGTTGAAGAGCCGGATGTAACGGGTGTTCTCGGTGCCTTTGAACAGGAAGGCGAAGAGGTTCTTGATGACGCGCCACGGCCGGCGCAGGAACGAAATCAGGTAGAAGTTGAGATACATCCTCAGCATCCAGCGGTAGAGGGCGCGGGAGTCCATCGAGTCGCAGTAGGACTTGTTCTCGGCGGCGAAGAAACTGATGACCTGCCCGAGGTCCTCCGTGCTGTAGGTGATGCGCCCCTTCCGCAGCAGGTCGTTGAAGTAGTCCGAGCCGGGATAGGGGGTGAACTTCGACACCGTGATGTCGTGGACGCCCATGCGCGCCAGTTTGCGAATCAGCGACAGGGTCGCCCCCATCGACTGCGGCGTGTCCTCCGGGAAGCCAATCACGAAGTAGCAGCCGACGGTCATCCGGGTCCGCAGGGCGACGCGGGTCGCATCGAGGAACTTCTCCAGTTTGATCCGCTTCCGGACAATCTGGAGAATCTCCTCCGAGCCCGACTCCGGGGCGAAGGCGAAGTTCCGCAGGCCGGAGCGGTCGAGGGCGTCGGCCAACTCCTGGTCGAAGGCCTCGCAGCGGGTTCCGGCCGGGAGCTGGTAGGTGATGTTGAGGACGCGCGCAATCAACTCGTTCGCGAACGCGAGGGTCTTCTTCCGGTCCACCACGAAGGTCAGGTCCATGAAGGTGAAGCCGGTCACCTGGTATTTCTTCTTCATGAACTCCATCTCGTCCACCAGCGCCTTCGGGTCGCGCATGATGTATTTCCGCGTCCACATGCCCTCGTTCGAGCAGAAGGCGCAGTTGTAGGGGCACCCACGGCTGCCGAGGATGGGCATTTGCCGGCCCAGGTGGATGCCCGTCACCTGGCCGGTCTCGATGTAGGCCTGGATGGACCACCGGTCCCAGTCCGGATAGGGGAGGGCGTTGACGTCGGTGATGCGCATGCGCTCCGCGGTCCTCTTGAGCCGCCCCTCCTCCAGGTAGGCGATGCCCGAGATTCCCTTCCAGTCGCGCCCCTGTAGGACGCAGCGGACCAGGTCGAGGAACGTCTCCTCGCCCTCGCCCATCACCACCACGTCGAAGGCGCCCGTCTTCAGGGGCTGCTCCGGCAGCGCGGTCCCGTGCTCGCCGCCCAGCACGAAGAGGGCGTTGGGGCACTTTTTCCGGAGGCGGAGTGCCATGTCGTAGACCAGAGGCCAGCAGTGGCTGAAGAGGCAGGTGAAGCCGATGATTCGGCTGGTCGCCGGGACCCGCTCGACCACCTCCTCGTAGCTCAGGCCCTGGATGAAAATTTTCTCGCTGCCCGTGTAGGGGCGGATTTTGCCCATCGCCTCGCCGCAGGCGTCGATGGCGGTGTAGTCGTAGCCGTGCCTGCGCAGGAACGCGCCGATGTAGGCGAGCCCGATGGAGGGCGAGGGGGACTGGTATTGCATCCCCTCCATGACCTTCAGGCCCTGGTGGTTGATGAGCGTGATGAGGCCCGCGCTCTCGGCCGGGGACTCCGCCGATGGGACGGGCGCAGAGCCCGGGGAGGGGGTCAAAAGGTCGCGAACCGGTATCTGTAGGCTCTGAGACATCCAAATCCACCTCCCGTTGCCCGTGTTCTGTAAAAAACCTATTGCCTAAGTTAAAAATGTTTAAACCCCCGGGCTCCGGCGATAGCGAAGTTTGAATCGTTTAAACGAAAGGGGCGTGATGGGCCTCTTCTCGAAGAAGCCCGCGGGCCCCCCGGGGCAGCAGTTCACGAAGGAGCAACTCGCCCACCTCTTCAAGGCGCTGGTCCGGGCCGACCCCGACCGCCCCTGCCCCTGGTGCAACCAGTCCCTCGGGCCGTCGAAGGGCCACTGCAACTTCTGCGGGAAGCCGGTCCCGAGGCCCCTCTGCCTCCACTGCGGGAACCCGCTGATTGCGGGGGTCCAGTTCTGCAGCCGGTGCGGCAAGAGGTTCGACCCCGCGGAGGTCATGGGGGCGGCGCTGGCGAAGGTGCCGGCGCTGAAGGAGTAGCGGCACTTCCCGTTCAAGCGCCCAGTTTCCCCGCCATCGTCTCCACCCCCGGCGCCTCCACCTCCACCGCGGAGACCCCGCCCTCCTTCCTCACCTTCCAGAGCACATCGGCGGCGGCCTCCAGTTCGTCGTCGTGGGTGACGACCAGAATCTGCGGGATGGCCCCGAGGCCCCGCAGGACCGGGACCAGTTCCCTCCGCCGGACCCCGTCCAAATGGGCGGTGGGCTCGTCGAGAATCAGGAGTTCGAGCCGGCTCCCCGCCAGGAGGCGCGCAATCGCGGCCCGGAGGGCCAGCGCCGCGGCGACCCGCTCCCCCCCGGAGGCCGCGGCGACGTCGAGGCCGTCGGGCGCCTCGGGCGAGACCAGCAGGAGGTTGTAGTCCTCGGTGACCCGGAGGGAGTTGTAGGACAGCTGGAAGTCGCCGAACATCTCCGAGGCGTATTTTTCGAGGAGGGGCCGGGCCTTCGTCCGGATTTCCTTCTGGAGCCCTTCGCGGGAGAGGACCGACCGGAGCCGGCCGAGGAACGAGAGGAGCCCTTCCAGAGCTTTCCCCCGCTCCCGCGCCTCCTCTAATTTCGCCAGTTCGGCCTCCAGGCCGCGGATGCGCTCCTCCTCGGCCCGGAGCCCCTCCTGGGAGCGGGCCAGTTCCACCGCCGCCCCCGCCGCGAGGGAGCGCGCCTCCTCGTGCTTCCGGGCGGCGGCCCCCGCCTCCGCCTCGGCATCTCTCAGGGGAGCGAGCCGGACCTCCAGGTCGCGCTTCCGGCCTTCGGCCTCCTCCCGCGCCCTCCGGGCCCGCTCCGCGGCCTCCTCGATGCGGGGCCTCTGCTGGAGGAGCCCATCGAGGCGGTCGAGTCTCCGCTGCGCCTCCCGGAGGTGCCCAATCTCCGGGGCCGGGTCGGCGGGCTCCGACCCGAGTCCCCGCAGAGCCTCCTCCCTCCGGCGGGCGAGGGCGGCCCGCCGATTCGCCATCTCGCTTTCGGCCGCAGAAAGGTCGGGGGTCTGCTCCAAGAGTTTCTGCGCAGCCAGATATTCCGCGGCCTTCGGCTCCAGGGCGGCCCTCCGGGAGCGCGCCTCCCGGAGGCGGGCCTCGGCGCCCTCCAGCGCTTTCCGGCTCCCCGCGGCCGCGGAGACCTCCGACTCCACCCGAGCAATCTCGGCCCGGAGACCCTCCGCCTCCCGGGCCGCGCGGGCCCACGCCTCCACCGGCAGCCGGACCTCCTCCTCCCGCGCGCGCCGCAGAGCCTCGACGCGGGCCCGCGCTTTTTGGAGCGCCTGCGAACCCGACTTCAGTTCCTCGCGGAGATTCCCCAAGTCTCCCCGGTAGGTCGCCAGGACCTCGGCGCGGTGCTGCTCCGAGAGCGGCTGGGAGCAGAGGGGGCAGGGGCCGGAGACCCCCTCCAGTTCCCGAAGGGCCCTGGAGAGCCGCGCCTCCTCCACCTCCGCCCGGGTCCGAGCCTCCATGGCTCCCGCCAGCGCCTCCTCGGCCTGCCGGAGTCCCCGGGTAGCCTCCTCGACCCTCGCCCGGTGGAATTCCGCGAGGCCGGCCGGGTCGTCGAACGGGAGCCGCTTCCGGGCCGCGGCCAGTTCCGCCTCCGCGGAGGCGAGCCGCTCCCGGCTCCTCCGCAGGTCGGACTCCGCCCGGGCCGCCAGCGCGCCCGCGGCTTGGAACCGGTCGCGCTCCTTCTGGAAGTGCTCGATTTCGGACGCGAGGCGGACCCACTCCCCGTGGGCCCCCTGGAGGGAGCGCGCCTGCTCCCCGGCCCGGGCCACCTGCTCCCGCAGCCGGGCGGCGTGGGTCTCCCGCTCCTTCAGGAGTTTTTCGTCATGGAGCAGCGCCTCCCACGATTCCAGCAGCGGGAGCCTCTTCACCGCCCCGGCCAATGGAGCCGCTTCCGCCGCGGCCCGCTCCACCTCCCGGAGCCGGACCCCCGCCTCCCGCTCCTGCTCCGCGGACCTCCGGACCTCCGCCTCGACGTGCTTCGCCTCCTCCCGCAGTTGGAGCGCCTCCCTCCGCTTCGCCTCCGCGGCCTCCCACTTGGCCCGCGTCTCCTCCTCCCGCCTCCGGAGGGACGCGAGGTTGCCCTCCAGCCCGTTCACCTTCCGGACCAGTTCCTCCCGCCGGAGCCGCGCCTCCTCCATCCCCCTCCGTTTTCCCTCGGCCAGCCCCAGGGCGGCCCGGAGCCCCTCGGCCTCCCTCTCGAAGACCGAGGCCACAGGACCCATCCTCTCCCAGACCCTCTCCATCTCCTCGATGCCCAGGAGCCGCGCCACCATCGCCTCCCGCTCGGCGGGCGTCGCCCGGGTGAGCGCGTCCATCTCCCCCTGGGCCACCAGGATGGCGTTCTGGAAGACCGCGGGCTCGAGGCCGGTGATTTGGACCACCTCTTCGGTGACGTCCCGGTCCTGCCACCTCAGCTTCCTCTCGGCCCCCCCCGTGGTCTCGTAGAGGATGTTGGTCCCCCTCGCGCCCCCCTTGTCGAACCTCCTCTCCCGGACCACCCGGTAGTCGCGGCCGTGGGCCTGGAACTCCAGGGCGACCCGCAGGAAGGGGGCGTGGTGGCGCCGGAGGGCGGCCGGCGAGCCGAGCCCGAGGAGACCCCACGCGGCCGCCTGGAGGAGGGTGGACTTGCCCGCTCCGTTGGGGCCCAGGATGGTGGTGATGCCGGGGCCGAACTCGATGGAGAGGTCCTTGTAGGACCTCACGTTCTCCAGGCGCAGGTTCCGCAGAATCATCTCGCCTCGATGGCCTCGGGTGCGCGCGGGGCGAGCCACCGGCGGGCCGCGGCGAGCGCTCCCTCGGCGTCGTTTTTGGCCAGAAGGGCGTAGAGTTCCCACGCCAGGTCTCGCTCCGCCTCCGAGGCGTCCGTCAGCGCCTTCCGGAGGGACTCCCGGAGGTCCACGCCCTCCAGGACCCCGGCCGCCTCCGGGGTCTCGATGTCGAGGAAGCGGGGCAGGACCCGGAGCGCCTCGGGCCCCAGCTCCTCGGCGATTCTCTTGGCGAGGCGGGCAAAATCGGCGCGGCGGGCCTTCACGTCGAGGCAGACCACCGCCCCCCGGCACCGCGGCTTGAGAGCGGCCAGCGTCCCATCGAGGCCCTCGCCCTCCACCTCTTCCCGGAGGAAGGTCCGGACCTCCACGTTGACGAAACGGGTCTCGGGGGAGTCTCCGTCCAAATCGACGACGGTGAACCCCTTCCCCTTCCGGCGCCAGTCCTCGAACTCGTCCATCCGCCACATCTCGATGGAGCCCGGATAGGCGACCAGCGTCGAGCCGTTCCAGTCCTCCGTCCGGAGGTGGATGTGGCCCAGGGCGTAGTAGTCGAACCGGCTCAGGTCCTTGAGCCTCAGTTCGAACTCCGGGATGTAGCGGTCGAGCCCCTGGTGGAGGACCAGGACGCTCCGCCTGTGGGTGCGCGCCTGCTGCGCCAGGAGGGCCATCCGGTCCTTCAGGGGCCCCAGGGCGACCCGGGAGTGGTAGGAAATTCCGCCGATGAAGAGGTCGTCCCGGACCACCGGCTTCGGGTCCAGGGGAACCGCCTCGTCGAGCAGCGCCTGGGGGGGCAGCGCCCCGGCGCGGGTGGGCTGGTCGTGGTTGCCGGTGACGTAGTAGAAGGGGATTCCCGTCTCCCGGAGCCTCCGGACCCCGCGGCGCGCCTCCACGATGGCCTTGATGGGGGGCTTCCGGTCGTCGAAGAGGTCGCCGGAGTGGACGACCGCGTCCACCCGCTCCTCCACCATCTTGCCGACGGCCTCGTGCCAGGCGCGGTAGAAGTCCTCCTC
>CAZANW010000014.1:0-8911 GCA_964486625.1 uncultured Halobacteria archaeon | reverse complement strand
GCTCCTCCACCATCTTGCCGACGGCCTCGTGCCAGGCGCGGTAGAAGTCCTCCTCCCGCGGGTCGAGGTTGTATTGGCGAAAACCGAGATGGGTGTCCGAAATGTGGGCGATGCGCATGGCTAACTCCTGCGGGGCGCGTGGAGCCCCTGGCCTGTGCTCAACCCCCGGAGGTTTCTACTGGAGGGTAGCAGGGTGAAAGTAGTCATCCATTTTCCGGCCGGGACCGGGCATATATACTTCCCTTCCGCCGATTCCGGTTTCTGCTACAGGTTCGAGAACCGGGTGTAGTCCACCCTCTCCGCGGGCCTCTCCCGGTAGAGTTCCCTCCGCCGCCCCTCCAGGGGCTCCACGGGCCTCCCGGCGAACTCGGCGGCCGTGACGACCCTCGCGTCCCGCTCCTTCGCCACTTCCCGGACCGCTCCGAGGTGGTCCATGTAACGCCCATCTCTGAGGAAGTGGTGGTCCGCGACGAGGGTCTCGACCTCGGTCTCCTTCACCAAACGGCACAGGTGCGCAATCGAGGCGTCGAGCGCCTCCTGCGGGTAGCGGTAGCCGAGCATGTAGGTCATGGGGCCGTCGGTGAGCAGGATGTCCGGTTTGTTCCGGAGCATGAACTCGAACTGGTCGCTCCGCGGGGGCCCCTGGACGTCCGACGCGAAGACCATCCTCTCCCCGCCGTGCCCGACGCACACCTCCACCACGTAGCCGAGGCGGTCGGTGGTCCCGTGGAAGACGGGCGGGGAGAATGCGAGGGTGGTTTGGCCGTGGCGGAACTCCCGGCTGTCGGCGAACTCGGTTTTCTTCGGCCCGCTTCCCAGGGCTTTCAAGAAGTCCGCGGCGCGCGCCTTCTGGGAGCGATTGATGGCCCCGGTCGGGTGCTTCAGGTAGAGCGTCTTCCCGGCGGCGAGGCCGGGCTCGAACGGGTCGTAGTGGTCGTGGTGGTAGTGCGACACGACAAGCACGTCGGCCCTCCGCGCCTCCTCCAAGACCCGGGCGCGCAACTCCTCCTCCCGCCGGAGTTCGAGAGGGTGGGGCGGGAGGGAGAAGCGGAGCGGGCCGAGGGCGACCCCCGGGTCAATCACCACCCGGAGGTCGGGGGTCTCGACGAGGGTCGCCTGCGACCGGACCCCCATCGATTCGAAGGCGAGGGGGACGACCCGGAGGCCCATGGAGTCAAGCCCGCTCAAACAGCCGGGCCATGTCTTCCACCCTCAAGTCCCCGATGCGCGCCGCGAGGGCGTCCGCCCCCCGCAGTTCCCGCGGCGGGTAGGTGTGGGCCACCGCGAGCACGCGCATCCCGGCGCCCCGGGCCGCCTCGATGCCCGCGGGGCCGTCCTCGACGACCAGCACTTCGGACGCACGGAGGGGCCGGCGGGTCGCGGCCCGCAGGGCGCGGAGCCCCTTCGTGTAGCCCTCGGGGTGGGGCTTGCCGCGGGTCACGTCCTCGGCGGCGACGACCACCTTGAAGCAGGAGCGGACCCCGCTGCGCCGGAGAAGGCCTTCGGCCTCCGCGCGGATGGCGCCGGTCACTACCCCGAGGGGATAGCGGCCCGCGGCCTCTCGGACGAACCGCGCGGCGCCGGGGAAGAAGGGGACGGTTTTCATGCGGCGGGCGTAGGCGGCGGCCTTCGTTTCGACGAGTTCCTCGATGAGCGCGGGCGTGAACTTGCGCCGCCGGTCCCGGAGGATGGCGCGGAATGCGTCGCGGTCGTCGAAGCCGAGGTATTTTTCGTAGTAGTCGGCCTTCGAGACGCGGATGCCGAGGGGCCGGAGGGCGGCGTTGTACATTCGCCAGTGGAGGGGCTCGTCGTCCACGATGACGCCGTTGAAGTCGAAGAGGATGGCCTTCGGGGGCATGATAAGCCTACGTTGCACCTGGCGCAGTATGTTAAGGTTCGTCCCGCCGCAGGAGATAGGAGCCGAAAATGAAGCAGAGGGAGCCAGCGGTTGCCAGGGCACCGCTCATCGAAAGCAACAGGATTTCAAGATTGAGAAAATCTTCGTAACCCCTGAGATCTTTTTCAAGCCTTTGAATGGAGCTGTACCTTGTCCAATAAAGTATCAGGAGCCCCAACGCGAACAAGAGGGCTCCCACCAGCCGTAAAAGCACCGCTTTCTTCCGTCGCGCCTTGTCCATGAGTCTGCTTGGGCAGTGCCCAACCTCGAATAGATCGTGGGACCAATTATGCTTTCGCCCACCTTTGGCACGCCGATATGAGTTGATGCACCGCCCTTGGCTTCGCGAGAAAATGGAGGTGCGTATACCCCGCCAGCACGTTCTGCACCGTCGCCCCGTCCCTCCCGTCGGCGATGCCCTTCCCACGCTTGACCCGGTAGGCATACCTCAGGTCCCCGTCGGCCCGCGCCGCCGAGTAGTGGAACTCGTGCCCCCGGAGGCGCGCCCCCGCCGGGGTGAGGAGGTTGGCCCGCACCGCCTCCATCTCCGTGTAACCGAGGCTGAGCCGCTTCTGCATCTCGGTCTCCAAATCGAGGAGCCCGGCCATCGGGTGGCGTCCGCCATCGAGGTCGCGCAGCGAGCGGCCGAGATACATCAGCCCCCCGCACTCGCCGTAAACCGGCATGCCGTCGGCGGCCAGGGCGCGGAGTTTTTTGCGGAGCCCCCCGTTGGCCGCCAGTTCCTTCCCGTAGAGTTCTGGGAACCCCCCGCCGACGTAGAGCCCGGAGGCCCCCTCGGGGAAGGGGTCGGCCGTCGGGCTGAAGAACTCCAGCCGCGCCCCGGCCCGCTCCAGGAGTTCGAGGTTCTCCCGGTAGTAGAAGGTGAAAGCGGAATCCCACGCCACCGCAATCGAGGGCCCGCCGTTGGCGGTTTTCGGAGGCGGCGGGGCGGGCAGGTCGAGGGGCGGGGCCGAGCGGGCGATGCGGAGGATGCGGCCGAGGTCGAGGTGCTCACTGAGGAAATCCGCCCATTTCTTCAAGTTTGCTTTTCGCTCCGGCGTCGGCACCAGCCCGAGGTGGCGCTCCTCGACCGCGACCGCCTCCTCCCTCGGAAGCCACCCGAGAAGCGGGACCCCGGCCACCTTCAGCCCCCGGGCGCAGTAGTCGGCGTGCTTTTCCCCGGCCACCCGGTTCAGAATCACGCCCCGCACATCGAGGTGGGGGTCGAACTTCTTGTATCCGAGGGCCAGCGCCCCCGCCGAGGCGGCCATCTTCGAGCCGTCCATGACCAGCACCGTCGGGCACTTCAGGAGCCGAGCCATGTCGGCGGTGGAGGTCGCCCCGGGCCCCGCGTCGAAGAGGCCCATGACCCCCTCGACGACGGCCAAATCGGCCCCGCGGGCCGAAGCGAAGACCTCCAGGTTCCGGCGCGGGGCGAGCATCCAGCCGTCGAGGTTGCGGGCCGGCGCCCCGGAGGCGTCCGTGAGGTAGGTGGGGTCGATGAAGTCGGGGCCCACCTTGAACCCCCGGGCCTTGAGGCCCCGGCGGCGGAAGGCGGCGAGGAGCCCGGCGGCGACGGTGGTCTTGCCGCAGCCCGACCAGGGGGCGGCGATGCAGAGCCTCGGGATGCGGCTCATCCGATGCCTTCTTTCACAGCCCCCGAAACATCCGCGTCCTGGAACGTGGCCATCTCGTCCAGAACCTTCACCGCCCCTTCCACCACGAACATCGCCAGCGCGGCCCCGGTCCCCTCCCCGAGCCGCATGTCGAAATCGAGCAGCGGCTTCAGCCCCAAGTGGTCGAGGACGATGCGGTGGCCCGGCTCCACCGAGCAGTGGGCGGCGAGCATGAACTCCTTCGTGCGCGGCGCCAGCCCCGCCGCCACCAGCGCCCCGGCGCCCGAGATGAATCCGTCCACGAGGACCGGGACCCGGCGGCGCGCGGCCCCGAGGATGGCCCCCGCAATCGCTCCAATCTCGAAGCCGCCGACCTTCGCCAGCGCGTCGAGCGGGTCGTGGGGGTCGGGCTTGTGGATGCGGAGCGCCCCCTTGATGACGTCGATTTTGCGCCGGAGCATGGCGTCGTCAATCCCGGTCCCGCGGCCCGCGACCTTGGCGGCGGGCTGGCCGGTGAAAACGGCCGCCAGGGCCGCGCTCGGGGTGGTGTTCCCGATGCCCATGTCGCCGGTCCCGAGGAGGGAGAGCCCCTTGCGGAACTCCTCCTCGACGACTCCGATGCCCATCTCGACGGCCCGAACCGCCTGCTCCCGGGTCATGGCGGGCTCCTTCGCGAAGTTCCGGGTCCCGGGAGCGACCTTCCGCTTCACCAAGCCGGGGTGGTCGGGCAGGTCCGCCGCGACCCCCGCGTCCACCACCACGACCCGCGCCCCGGCGTGTCGGGCGAGGACGTTGATGGCGGCGCCCCCCCGGAGGAAGTTGAGGACCATCTGGGGGGTCACCTCCGACGGGTAGGCGCTCACCCCCTCGGCGGTCACCCCGTGGTCCCCCGCGAAGACCGCGATGGCCTTGGGGCCGATGCGGGGCCTCGGGCTCCCCGTGATTCCGGCGAGTTGGACGGAGAGGGCCTCCAGGCGCCCCAGGGCCCCCCGGGGCTTCGTCAGGAGGTCCTGGCGGCGGCGCGCCTCGTCGGCGGCCCGGGGGTCGGGGGCGGGAATCGCATTCACGGTCTCTTCGAGGAGGCCCACGGCACTGCCCCTGGGTCGAGGGACTCAAAAATATAACCGGGCCTCCCCCTCTACTCCCCATGGCCGCCACTCCCCCCGGGCTCAAGGCGGGCCTCGAGGTCCACCAGCAGCTGGACACGAAGGAGAAACTCTTCTGCCGCTGCCCCACCCGCCCCCGGGAGGTCTCCGAGAAGAGGGTCGAGTTCCTCCGGCTCCTCCGGCCCACGGCGGGCGAGGCGGGCAAGGTGGACGTGGCGGCCCTGGAGGAGTCCCGGAGGGCCCGGAGGTTCCGCTACCTCGGCTACGATTCCACCTGCCTTGTCGAGTATGACGAGGAGCCCCCGCGCGAATTGAACCCCGAGGCGCTGGAGGTGGCGCTCCAGACCGCCCTCCTGCTCGGGATGAGCCCCGTGGAGGAGGTCCACGTGATGCGGAAGGCGGTGATTGACGGCTCCAACACCACCGGATTCCAGAGGACCGCGCTCGTCGCCACGGGGGGCGCCGTCGAGACCCCCTCGGGGCGGGTCCGGCTCACCACCCTCTGCCTGGAGGAGGACGCGGCGGCCATCGTGGGGCAGGAGGGCGACACGGTCACATATTCGCTCGACCGGCTCGGGGTGCCGCTGGCCGAGATTGCGACCGACGCCGACATCCGCTCCCCGGCCCAGGCCCGCGAGGTCGCCCGCCACATCGGCATGGTCCTCCGCTCCACGGGCAAGGCGAAGCGCGGCCTCGGGAGTGTCCGGCAGGACGTGAACGTCTCCATCGAGGGGGGCGCCCGGGTCGAAATCAAGGGGGTGCAGGAGTTGCGGCTGGTGGAGAAGGTGGTCGAAAAGGAAGCGGAGCGGCAACGAAGCCTCATTGAACTCAAAAAGCGGTGGCCGGGGGGCCAGACCGTGCGCGTTGGGTTTAACGACTCGACGAAAGATTACCGCCTCGCGGGGCTTGGAGATTTCCGGGAATATTTCGACTTGGATATGTTAGCAATTAGTCGGGCCTATAGGCGCAAAATCCACTTGGAAGAGGGGGTAGTTGTGGGTGACAAAGACCCTCGCGATAAAGAGGTCATGGAACGAATCGCAGAATACATCAACCGCATTCTGACGCGGGGCGTCCCCGAGGAGACCCGCCGCGCCCTGGAGGACGGTTCCACCGAGTTCTTGCGCCCGCTGCCCGGGGCGGCCCGGATGTATCCGGAGACCGACGTGCACCCCGTGCCGCTCACGGCCGGGCGCCTCCGCGCCCTCCAGGCAAGCCTGCCCGAACTGCTGGAGTCGAAGCAGCGGAAGTTCATGGAAAAATACCGTCTCAACGAGGAGTTGGCCGCGGCGGCCCTGGAGCGCGCCGCCCTCTTCGAGGCGTGGGCAGCGACGGCCGCCCCCGCGACACCCGCCCAGGTGGTCCGTGCCCTCGGGGCCCTGGAGAAACTGGAGCCCCTCCTCCAGCGGGAGCCGGGCATCCTCTCCCGGGTCCTGTCGGCCAAGGCCTTCCCCGACGCTGTGGCGGCGGTGGCGGGGTCGGCGGCCCCCCTCCGCGCCCGGGCGGGGGCCGAGTGGGCCCAGAAGTTCGAGCCCGCCTGGGCCGAGTTCGAGCGCCTCCTGCCCCTTTTCCGGGCCGGCTCGGGCGACGAGGCCCGCGCCGTGGTGGAGCGCATCGTCCGGGAGGGGGCGGCCCTCGTCCGGGAGCGCGGCGAGGGGGCCCACGGGCCCCTCATGGGGCTCGCCATGAAGGAGTTGCGGGGGAGGGCGGACGGGGCATTGGTGGCCCGGCTGCTCAAAGAATCCATCGCGGAGGCCCTCCGGGGGACCTGAACATCTTTATTTCCCGAGGCGGGCCATGGCGGGCGATGACCGCCAGGAAACTCTTCGGCCGCGGGGCCCACGTCTGCCGCCGGTGCGGGCGGAAGCAGGGCCTGGTCCGACGCTACCGTCTCTACCTCTGCCGGCAGTGCTTCCGGGAGGCGGCGCCCCAGTTGGGGTTCCGCAAATACCGCTGACCATGCGCATGAACCCCCTCGCCGACGCGCTCTCCATCCTCCGCAACGGGGAGAAGGCCGGGAAAGGCGAGTGCTCGGTCCCCGCCAGCGGGGTCATCGCGGAGGTCCTCCGGGTGATGAAGGAGGGGGGCTACATCCGGGACTACGCCCCGGTCGAGGACGTCCCCGGGGGCCGCTTCCGGGTCGCCCTGAAGGGGCGCATCAACGAGTGCGGCGCCGTGACCCCGCGCCACTCGGTGGCCCGGACCGACTTCGAGAAGTGGGAGAAGCGGTTCCTCCCCTCCCGGAACTTCGGCGCCCTGATTCTCTCGACCCCGCGGGGCATCATGACCCACGCCCAGGCCCGGGAGACGAAGACCGGGGGTGTGCTCCTTGCCTACGTCTACTGAGAAGAAGGAGGGGAAGGGGGAGAAGAAGTCCCGCAAGGGGGAGGAGAGGACCATCCCCGTCCCCCAGGGAGTGAAGGTCTCCTTCCAGAACGACCTCTTCCAGGCGCAGGGGCCCAAGGGGAACCTCTCCCGGGTCCTCCGGGCCCCCGGGGTGGCCATCGAGGTCAAGGACTCCACGGTGGTGGTGAGGGCCACCTCCTCCCGCCGCCAGCATCGCGCCCTCGCCGGGACCCTCGCCGCCCACGCCGCCAACATGGTGGCCGGGGCCTCCCGGGGCTACACCTGCCGCATGAAGGTCTGCTTCTCCCATTTCCCCATCCAGGTGGCCGCGGCGGGGAAGGAGGTCCAGATTTCCAACTTCCTCGGCGAGAAGCGGCCCCGGAGGGCCAAGGTCGTCGGCGCCACCCAGGTCGAGGTGAAGGGGGACACCCTCCTGGTGAACGGCCCCGACATCGAGGCGGTGGGGCAGACCGCGGCGAACATCGAGCAGGCGACGAAAATCAAGGACTACGACCCGAGGGTGTTCCAGGACGGGATTTACATCGTGGAGAAAGCGCGGTAATCCAGACCCGAACCCCAAAGTTTTTGACGCCGGGGACGACCCCGCCCCATGACCGCCGACGTCAAGCCCACCCGCTCCGAACTCATCGCCCTGAAGCGGCGCATCAAGCTGAGCGAAATGGGCCACCGCCTCCTGAAGATGAAGCGGGACGGCCTCATCCTGGAGTTCTTCGCGGTGCTGAACAAGGCGAATGACGTCCGGTCGAAAATCGTCGGCGACTACCTCCGGGCCGAGCAGAAGCGGGCCCTCGCCGAGGCGGTGGACGGGGCCCTCGCCATCCAGAGCGCGGCCTTCGCCCTCCGGGAACTCCCGGCCCTGGAACTCGGCAGCAAGAATATCATGGGGGTCCTCGTCCCGAGGGTCGAGGCGCGGGCGGCCCGCAAGCGGCTCCTCGACCGGGGCTACGGCGTCCTCGGGACCACCGACCGCATCGACGCGGTGGCGGAGGCCTACGAGGCGCTCCTGGAGGACGTCCTCCACGCCGCCGAGGTGGAGACCTCCCTGCGGAAACTCCTGGATGAGATTGAGGCCACGAAGCGGCGGGTGAACGCCCTCGAGTTCCGGGTCATCCCGCGGCTCAAGGAGCAGGCGGCCTTCATCACCCTCCGGCTGGAGGAGATGGAGCGGGAGAACATCTTCCGGCTGAAGCGCATCAAGGCGAAAGGCGAGAGGGAAGCGGCGGCGGCTGCGGCCGCCTGAACCCAGGTCCATGCTGTTCGAGAGGCGCCTCGTCCACATGGCCGCCAACTTCTCCTACCTCATCGGGGACCCGGGAACGAAGACGGCGGCGGTGGTGGACCCCTCCTTCGACGGCCGCCCCCTCCAGAAACTCGCGGGCGAGGCGGGCTACTCCGTCGCCTACGTCCTGAACACCCACCACCACATCGACCACTCGGCCGACGCCCGGAGGCTCGCCCGGGAGGCGGGCGCGAAGGTGGGGGCCCACCAGGTCTCGCCCCTGAAGCCCGAACTCGCCCTGAAGGAGGGGGATGTCGTGCGCCTCGGGGAGCAGGTGAAGATTGGCGTCCTCCACACCCCGGGCCACACCGAGGACAGCGTGACCTACCAGGTCCGGGGCAAACTGCTCACGGGAGACGCCCTCTTCGTCGGCTCCTTCGGCCGGGTGGACCTCCCCGACTCCGACCCCGGGAAGATGTGGGAGAGCCTCCAGCGCATCGCGGGCCTCGACGGGACCTTGGAGGTCTGCCCCGGCCACGACTACGGGCCCCGGCCGGTCTCGACGGTGGAGGCGGAGAAGAGGACGAACCCCGTTTACCGGGTCAGGAGCGCGCGGCAGTTCGTGGACCTGGTGACCGGTGGCCCGGTCGAGGTTTAGTGGCCAGGTGACGAGAACCCCCCGGGCTTTAGCCCGGGGATGAATCGT